>JALSPZ010000340.1 GCA_026985675.1 Flavobacteriales bacterium | reverse complement strand
ATTTTTTAACTGACTAATCATATATGTGCCAATATCAGGCACGTTTATAGCATTACGTTTGGCGGCTTCAAAAATTTCTTTGGGCGATTGAAAATGACGCAACAGTTTTTTTGCCGAAATATCTCCAATTCCCGGGACTTTTTGAAGCGCTAACCAATAAAAAATATCCTCGCGATTCATTAAAAAAAATTGATTAATTTTAAATTTTTAAAGTTAATAAAATATTTAAAACAAAATTTTCAAAAATATGAAGAAGTTTTTATTGATTTTCACCGCATTATTATTCACAACTACAATACAAGCACAAAATCCTTATTTTGAAATCAGTAAACAGATAGAAATTTATAATGAAGTATTGAAAAAACTAAGCACCAATTATATCGATGAAATCAATTTCGGCGATATTATGCAAAAAAACACAAAAAAAATGCTCAACTCCTTGGATAGGTTTACCACTTTTTATGACGAACAAGGGATTTTGGATCAACGGATGCGGCAAGAAGGACATTTCGGCGGATTGGGTATCGCGGTAAAAACCACCGATTCGTTGATTGTAATTACAAGAGTTTTTAAAAATACTCCGGCACAAAAACAAGGTCTGCTCGCGGGAGATAAAATCATAGCTATCGAAGGAAAGAGCGTAAAAGAACTGGGAAAGAAAACCGCCAATCAAATGTTACGCGGTGCCAAAGGTTCCAAAGTTCAACTGAAAATAATACGCAACGGAAAAGAAATTTCCAAAGAAATTGAACGAGACGACATCGCATTGGATGCCGTTACTGCTGCCGAAATAATTGACGATATTGGTTATATACGTTTTGTTAAATTTAATAAAAAAGCCTCATCCCAAGTAAAAAAAGCCCTGTTGGATTTAAAAAGTAAAGGAGCAAAAAAAATAATTATAGATGCCAGGGGAAATCCCGGTGGTTTTTTGAATGAAGTAATCAAAATTGTCAATTTTTTTATTCCCAAAGGAAAAGTTGTGGTAACCACCAAAGGACGTTTTGAAAAATTCAACAAAACTTATAAAACCAAAAACGAACCAGTCGATGAAAATATACCTTTGGTGATTTTGGTAAACAGTCATTCGGCTTCGGCAGCAGAAATTTTGTCCGGCAGTTTGCAAGATTATGATCGTGCCGTAATCGTAGGAGATACCACTTACGGAAAAGGTCTGGTGCAAAGAACTTATAAGCTGAAATACGGCACTTATATGAAGCAAACCATATCAAAATATTTTATTCCTTCGGGACGATTGATACAAAAAATCGATTATTGGCACAGAGACAAAAACGGAAAACCTACCTTGTTGAAAGACCACGACCAGGAAAAAGACTATAAAACCGCTAATGGTAGAATTGTTCATAATTTGGGGGGAGTTGTCCCCGATGTTGTGATATCGGATAAAATACAAAACAGCTTGATTAAAAATATGATAAATAAAAATTATTTGTTTGATTTTGTTACACATTATTATTATACCCACACAAAACCCGAGAACATCGATCAAATGAAAATTGATGATGCCATCGTTGAAAAATTGATTTCATATTTGAAAAAAAATAATTTACAACCCAAATCAACAGCTCAGATAATTTTGGAAAATTCCAAGAAAAAAGCTGAAAAAGAAGGAAATAAGGAAGTGTTGTCGGCTTATGATGATTTATTGAAAATCTATCAACAACAAAATTTTGAAATTATTCGTCAAAATAAAGAATTGATAAAAAAACTAATAGCGGAAGATTTGGCACAACGTTATTTTTATATTGACGGACTGACACAATATAAACTTAAATATGACCAAATGGTATTGAAAGCTATGGATATTTTAAATCATCCGAAAGAATACAATAAAATCTTAAACAAAAAATAATTTTCATCAATGTAAAAAGTAAAAAGAATTTATTTAGGACAGGATTGAAAAAGAACAAGAAAATCTTTTTAAATATTTTTTGCAAAAGAAAAATTTATTGTATCTTTGCAGTCGCAAATACCAAAAGCCTCGGTGGCGGAATTGGTAGACGCGCTGGATTCAAAATCCAGTTCCGGCAACGGAGTGTGGGTTCGATTCCCACCCGAGGTACAAAAAAACGCCTGATGTCAGTCAGGCGTTTTTTTATTTTTTAAAAGAATTTAATTTTTGTTTCGTATAATCTCTTAATAGTAAACTTGCGGAGATTTGGGCTTGTTCATATAATAATTTATCCCAATTTTCTGTTCCTTTCCAAATTTCGGCTTTCAATAAAGCTGTTGCTTGTTCATCATACCCGGACAATTTATTTGCCAACAAATCCATTTCTTCATTTAATTGTTGTTCATTATCCCAAACTCGGGCAAACAGACCTTTTTCTCTTGCCCAAAAAGCGGTAAACCAACGGGTAGCATCAATACTCATTTCCGAAAAAGCCGCAATACCTATTTTTCTTTTAACCGCCGGTGCGATAACATAAGGTCCGATGCCTATCGAAAGCTCCGATAGTTTTACTGCTGCTTTATCCGTTGCCATAACAAAATCGGAAGCAGCAATTAAACCAACCCCACCACCGACTGCTTTCCCTTGAACCTTTGTCAAAACAAATTTTTTGGATTTTTTCATAGCTAAAATCACTTTGGCAAAACCCATAAAAAAATCAATTGCCTCATCCATATTGTTCAGGGATATTAATTCATCAAAAGAAGCTCCTGCGCAAAATGTTCTTCCTTCGCTTTCCAAAACAATTACTTTTATATCCTTGTCTATATCGGCTTCTATAATAGTGTTTCCTAGCTTTTTTAACAAAAAACCGGGCATTGCATTTGAGGAAGGATGAAAAAATATAATTCTTCCTATTCCAGTATTTTCTTTAATTAATTTTACAAATGCCGTTTCCATTTTTTATAAAAATTTTCCTATCAATCGATCAATTATATTATACGTATTATATTTTAGATGCTGATAAGCTGATACGGCGCCTAAAATAATACTTAAAATAAAGAATATATATGCATTTATGGCAAAACCACTATAAACCAATAAATACCAATCGATAAAAGCAAATATTACTATCCACAAGAACATATAAAACACATAATATAAAATTGTTTTTTTGATTAAAATTAATTCTTTTTTCTCTGTTTTATTTTTCATAATACTTCTATTTTTGTTATTTTTATATTTAATGTTATTTAAAATTTTTTGCATCCCTAATGTTCTTTTCCCATTTCCAAGCATCACGTAATGCATCATCCAAAGTCAATTCGGCTTTCCAACCCAATTCTTTTTCTGCCAAGCTCGTATCCGCCCAAATGGCAGGGACATCTCCTTCACGTCGTCCGACAATTTTATAATTCAATTTCACATTGTTTATCTTTTCAAAGGATTTTACAACTTCCATTACCGAACTACCCTGACCGGTTCCAATATTAAAAACTTCATAAGCTTTTTTGTTGTTATTATTCATCAACCGTTCCAATGCCACCACATGAGATTTTGCCAAATCCACTACGTGAATATAATCTCTAATGGCGGTTCCGTCAGGGGTATCATAGTCATTACCGAAAATTTGTAATTGTTCACGTATTCCAATAGCTGTTTGTGTTACAAAAGGAACCAGATTTTGAGGAACACCTCTTGGTAGTTCACCAATATATCCGCTGGGGTGCGCTCCGATAGGATTAAAATATCGCAAAGCGATTGATTTTATATTATGAGCCTTTGTGTTGTCTCTAATAATTTCCTCTCCAATTTGTTTGGTATTTCCATAGGGAGACAATGCCGGCTTTACCGGAGCTTGCTCCGTAATTGGAAGTTCATCAGGTTCACCATAAACCGTACAAGAAGAACTGAAAATAAAATTTTGCAAACTACGTTCCGCCATTTGTTGTAAAATAAAAATCAATGTATTTAAATTATTCTCATAATACAACAAAGGTTTATTTACACTTTCATTTACTGCTTTGGAAGCCGCAAAATGGATTATCCCTTCAATATTTTTATGTCTGTTAAAAAAATCTATTACCTTTTCTTTATCACGCAAATCCAATTTCTCAAATTCAGGACGAATTCCTGTTATTTTCTCAATTCCGTCCAATACATTTAAAGTGGCATTGGAAAGATTATCGATAATCACCACTTCATATCCTTTGTTTTGAAGTTCTACAACCGTATGAGAACCAATAAAACCTAAACCTCCGGTTACCAATACTTTCATATTATTTTTGTTTTTAATTCAAACAAAGATAATTCATTTTTTTTTCTTTCAAACCTATACAATTTAAATAAGGCACTTTCTATAAAAAATCAAATGAAAGTTTGGAACAAATAGCATTTCTTCCCTCATAATTTTGTAATTTTGTTTTAAAATAAATAAGAAATGAACAAGAAAGTAATTTTGATGATTTTGGACGGCTGGGGAATTACACAAGACCCAAAAGTATCTGCAATTGCACAAGCAGACACTCCATTTATAGATAGTTTGTTAAAAAAATATCCCCATGCCAAAATTTATACTTCGGGAGAAAATGTGGGATTACCCGACGGACAAATGGGAAATTCCGAAGTGGGACATATGAATTTGGGAGCAGGACGAATCGTTTATCAGGATTTGGTAAAAATAAATAAAGCGATAAAAGACGGCAGTTTTTTTGAAAATAAAGTCTTGAAAGATGCTTTTGAATATGCCAAAAAAAACCATAAAGCCGTTCATTTGTTGGGCTTGCTGTCCAACGGTGGCGTTCACTCACATATCGACCATTTGAAGGCTTTGATTGATATGGCGGAAAAATTTGGCGTAAAAGCATACATTCATGCATTTATGGACGGACGTGACGTTGACCCACATTCGGGAATTGATTTTTTGAAGGAAATTCAAAGCTATATCAAAGATAAACCGGTTGAAATTGCTTCGGTTATCGGTCGTTATTATGCTATGGACAGGGATAACCGTTGGGAACGTGTGAAAAAAGCCTACGATTTGCTGGTAAAAGGCGAGGGTAAAAAAGCAAAAGATATAATAAAAGCAGTAGAGGAAAGCTATAAGGACGGTGTGAGTGACGAGTTTATTTTGCCTATTGTTCACGTGGACGAAAACGGTAAACCGATTGCTACAATTCAACCCGATGATGTTGTTATTTTTTACAATTTTCGCACCGACAGAGGTCGAGAATTGACCAAAGCACTTACGCAAGAGGATTTTCCCGATTACGATATGAAAACCTTGCCGTTGTATTACGTTACAATGACTATTTATGATGAAAATTTCAAAGGAATAAAAGTGGCTTTTCCGAAGGAGGATTTAAAGGATACTTTAGGTGAAATTCTATCAAAATCGGGCAAAAAACAAATTCGTATTGCCGAAACGGAAAAATATCCACACGTTACTTTCTTTTTTTCGGGAGGTAAGGAAAAGGAATTTCCGGGTGAAAAACGCATTTTAATTCCATCGCCAAAGGTTGCCACTTACGATTTGAAACCCGAAATGAGTGCCAATGAAGTAACGGAAGCATTGTTGCCCGAAATAAAAGATGAAACCGCCGATTTAATCGTGCTGAATTTTGCCAACGGCGATATGGTTGGACATACGGGCGTGTTTGAAGCGGCTAAAAAAGCGGCGGAAACCGTTGATAAAAACGTGAAAAAAATTGTTACCGAAGCACTGAAACACAATTACACCATAATTATTCTTGCCGATCACGGAAATGCCGAAAATATGATTAATCCCGACGGCAGTCCGAATACGGCTCATACCACTAATCCGGTTCCTGTTATTTTGATTGATAACGATTTTCATCCGCAATTAAAAGATGGTATTTTGGCTAATATTGCCCCTACGATTTTGGAATTAATGGGCATTGAAAAGCCGAAGGAGATGATTGGGAGTGTTATTAGGTGAAAGGGGAAAGGTGAAAGGTTGAAAGGTGCTTGATGACCGATGACCGATGACGGAAGTCGGGAGTCGGAAGTCAGAAGCGGGAAGCTGGAAGTAATGGTTATTCCGATAGCTATCGGAAGTTAATGCTGAATTGTTAATGAAAGCGTAGCGTCGTTGCTAGAGAATTTTAGGGGAGAGGTTGAAAGGTGAAAGGGAAAAGGTGCTTGATGACCGATGACCGAAGCAAAAGCCTTCCTTGAAGGTTTTACAATCCTTCAAGGTATGCAGACAAGCAAGAAACAAATGATATAAATTGAAATGTTTTTATTAAATAATTGACATTGATAATAGAGCATACCTTCAAGGTGCTTGGAGACCTTGAAGGAAATGAAAGCGTAGCGTCGTTGCGTCGTTGCGAGAGAATTTTAGAGGAAAGGGGAAAGGGCTTGATGACCGATGACGGATGACCGAAGCAGGAAGTCGGAAGATGGAAGTAATGGTTATTCCGATAACTATCGGAAGTTAATGCTTAATGGTGAATGAGATTCCTCACTACGTTCGGAATGGAAGCTGGAAGTCAAATAAATAAACATTTAAAAAAATGAAGAAAAAAATATTAACCATATTATTAGTCGTAAATTCGATTTTATATAGTCAACAAAAAATACTTTTTGATGCTACAAAAGCCGAAACCGCTAACAACGCCGATTGGGTCATTGATTCCGATTTGTTTAATGTAAAGTATTCACACGGAAACATCACTTTTAACGGCAATGAGTCTAATCCGCAACGTTTTCCCACACCCGACCAATCAACAGTAACTTCCACAACAGCAGAAGATTATTGGACAGGAGGTTTGTCGGCTTGGGGAATTGAAAGTGTTCAACAAGGTTGGCAAGTGGAAACTCTGCCTATCGGTAGGCAAATTACTTACGGTGATAATCAAAACGAACAGGATTTGAGCAATTATGATGTTTTTGTGGTTTGCGAACCCAATCAATTATTTACAAATGACGAAAAAACAGCTCTATTAAACTTCGTTTACAAT
>JALSPZ010000339.1 GCA_026985675.1 Flavobacteriales bacterium | reverse complement strand
CGATTAATTGTTTGATAGTTGGTTGGTTTTTAAAAATTTCTTTGGGCAAATTATAATAATCATAGGCAAAATTAAATGCTAAAAATAGTAAATATAGTATTACAAAATATTTCAACAGCTTTTTTGTTTTAGTCTTTCTTTTTTTTATCTTTTTTGTTTTAATATCTCTTTTTTCCATCTTATACTGTTTTTGTTATTAATTAAAAGCTGGAATGAGATCAGTTGCTGCTCCATCTGCCATTATCTCTGGCACTATACCTGCTGCTATTATCATTATTAATGTATAACCACCGGGGCGCATACTAAAACCACCTTTAATATAAGTATTTTCATTTGGATAAATCGTTATTGAATAAGAAAAGCCTTTTTCCAGAGACAATTTGAATGAATGTGTGCCTAGATAAGGTATGGTTACGCTCAAATAAGAACCTCTGTTTGAATAATCTGTTCCTATACCGAATCCAAAATCTTCTGTGCCAATTGATAGCGAAGTACTTGATATTTGATTCTTTGTGTCTAAATTAATGCTTTGTGTAATAAAAGGAATACTGCCTTTGGATTTTGTTCTTATTCCCATAGAATAATCCAAGGAATATCTATCACCCCATCTGCTCTTCAACGTATATCTGTCACCAACATTATAGATTTCTCGATTAGTAACAATGTTTATGAGAGGTTTAGTCTCGGTTTTCTTTTTAGCACTTACTTTAATCACGTATTCACCCAAATCAGCGCCCCACACCATATCAACTTCACCGTTTACATATCGTGTTCTTGTCTCGGGGTTATACCATATAATATCGTCATTATTAATCAAATAAATATTATAATTTCCCAGATGTGTATATCCTTCGTGTTCTCCATTTCCATCAAACCAAGTAATTTCTCCTGTTTCTTTATCTCTATACCAATCCCTCCCGTCCGGATCCGTCAACATCACCGGATTATCCGCCGTGGAGGTATAGGGGGACATGCCTGGGTGTTTTTCCGCCAAGGGGTCGGTGGAGAGCCCTTGGGAAAGGCTGGGGTTGTAGTAGCGGACGCTCCCGAAATTATCGGGATAAACTCCGTAGCAATAGCCGGTTTCCATATTTAAAAAATGGAGATTCATATTTGTAAAATTATGAATTTTTGTTTATGGTTCTGTAGAAAAGAAATAGTAGTATTAGATAAAGTAATACCGCGAATCCCCAAATCCACCAAAATATAATATTTCTTCTAAAATAATCCAGAATAAATAAATCAATAATTTCATCTTTAAACAATAAGCCGGTAAAATTGATAATAGAATGAGATATTACAGAATATATCCATCCGAAACGTAGCCTTATAACCGAAAATGTTACGGCCATCAGAAAGAATTGAATAAAATCAATATAATTATTTGCTGCATAAAATAACATATGGGCCAAAGCAAATAAAAAACTGTTAGTAATTATTCCGGCCGGAAAGCGGTTTCTTTTAATAAAATAATCAAAAATAACGTGTCTGAAAAACAGTTCTTCGTTTACCGGG
>JALSPZ010000338.1 GCA_026985675.1 Flavobacteriales bacterium | reverse complement strand
CATATTTACACAAAGGTTGTTCTTTTAACGATTTTAAAAATACATTAATAAATGTTCTAAAAAACGGTAGGTATGAATCCGAAGCCGAAAAAGAACTCAAAAGAAAACGATTGCAAATTTCACGAACTATTTTTAACGACTCCATACAGGCAATTATTCAGTTGAGTAACAGGGAGTTAGAAGTTTCTATCCAAACCATTGAAACAACGGATAGATACCAATTAGCCGAAAAGTTAAATATCGAACCCTATACCGTTGATGCTCATATTAAAAATATATTATCAAAATTGGGATTATCAAACCGAAAAGAATTATCTATATTTGCCTATGATTTTAAAGATCTTTTGGAAAAAGAATTAAACGACAGAAAATAATTTTCAATGCCCCAACTCTGCATCTACAACCCCAAAGCCGGAAACGGAAAAGCGCTCAAACAATTGGAACAAATCAAGGGATTGTTTAAGAAATATCACTTGGAGGTCGATATTATTTTAACGCAATATCCACATCACGGGACAAGTATTATCAAGGAAATTTCAAACTTGGAAAAATACGATGCCGTTATTGCCGCCGGTGGTGATGGAACTGTTTTTGACGTGGTAAACGGGCTACTGAAATATCATAAGGAGAGCAAAATTCCCATAGGCATTATTCCGGTAGGAACAGGAAATTCATTAGCTAATGATATCAAGACAAAAGATGAAAATTTGGAATCTTATATAGAAATTATTGCTGATAAATACACCAAAAAAATAGATGTCCTCAAAGCTCAAACCGATAACGATTGTTTTTACTTCATCAATATTCTGGGTTTCGGTTTCAGTACGGATGTAACTTTGGACGCCGTAAAATTCAAAATGTTCGGCGAAACGGCTTATACTATGTCCACCTTATATAATGCCATAAAACTAAACACTTACGAATTGGAAATTGAAGTAAACGGCAATAAACGTATCACCGAAAATTTGTTTGTCAGTGTGCTGAATACACGTTATGGCGGAGGAAATTTTTTGTTGGCACCCAAAGCCGAATTAGATGATGGCTTAATGGACGTAATCATAGTAAACAAAGTAGGGCGTTTGCAATTATTAAAAACATTTACCAAAGTATTTGACGGTTCGTATATCCATTCGCCTTTTGTGGAATACCTGCAAGTATCAAAGATAAAATTCAGTTCAAAAAATAAGAAAAAACTATCCCCCGATGGTGAAATTATGCACAATTTACCGGTTGAAATTGAAGTTTTACCCAAAAAGATTGAAATATTTTCGGAATAAATTTAGATTTCTTCTTCGATATAATATCTAATCATTTTATCCTGTTTTCCGCATTGAGACACCTTAAATATATTTTTTATCATTACTTTTTTCCATTGATGAAAAAAGTAACAAAAAAATCTAGGCTGACGAGTATTTTTCTAAATTTTTTGTTCATTACACTAAACTGTCTGAACTCGGTTGAATATTTTTTCTAAATAGAATATTAACGTAACCTCAAACAGCAGACAGTTTTACGTT
>JALSPZ010000337.1 GCA_026985675.1 Flavobacteriales bacterium | reverse complement strand
ACATCATTTTGGTTAAAGCAGCCTCGAAAGTTAAATCTTTTCCGTTGATTACTCCCGTTTCCATAAGTTTTTTCCCGGTTTCGTATTTATAAGGTAAAATACTTCCTTTGGAACATTGTGAAATATTAACGATATAAATATTTTTTTCTTCAATGGCATCTCTTAATAAATTGATAAACCACTCGGATGTAAAAGCATTTCCGGCTCCGTATGTTTCCAAGATAATTCCTTTAAGTCCGGAAATATTAATCAAGGCTTGCATTTGTTTTTCCGTTAAAGCGGGAGTAATTTTCAAATTGATAACATCCGAACTTAAATTTTTTGAAACCGAAAATATTCCACTCGAAGGAGGCATAATCCTATGTTTGTAAAATTTCAAATTTACTCCTGAACGTGCCAAGGGATTGTAATTGGGTGAATCGAAGGCGTTGAAATCATCCGTGCTTAATTTGGTAGTTCGATTGCCCCTCAGTAATTTAAACTCGAAATATATGGCTACTTCGGGGACTACAGGATTTCCATTTTCATAAGAGCCGGCAATTTCAATAGAAGTAATGATGTTTTCTTTGGCATCGGTGCGTAAATCACCAATCGGTAGTTGTGAACCGGTGAGAATGACAGGTTTGGATAAATTTTCCAACATAAAACTAAGGGCGGAAGCCGTATAAGCCATAGTATCCGAACCATGTAATATAACAAAACCATCGTAAGCTTCGTAATGTTCGCTTATAAGTCCGGCAATTTTTTTCCAATGTTCGGGACGTATATTTGAAGAATCTATGGGATGCTCAAAAGAGATGGAATCAATTTCTTTGTCAATTAGTTTGAGTTCGGGAATTTTTTCCCGAATTTTTTCAAAATCAAAAGGAACCAAAATATCCGAACCGGGTTGTTTTTGCATACCTATGGTACCGCCGGTATATATCAAAAGAATTTTGTTTTTTGCTTTCATTGTCTAAATATATTTCCCAAAAATAAAAAATATTTCGTGTTAAATTTAACTAAATTGTCTTTTTTACTTTTTTCAAAAGCTTTATATTTGAACATAAATATTATAGTTATGAAATTTCATTACACACAAACCGATATTTACTATAAGACTGCCGGAAAAGGAAAAAATATTGTCTTGATTCACGGTTTTTTGGAAAATCACAAAATGTGGAATTATTTGGTGGATCAATTAAAAGCCACTCATAATGTTTTGGTTTTGGATTTATTGGGACATGGAAAAAGCGATGGTTTGTGTGATGTGCATACGATGGAACAACAGGCGCAAATGATCAATCGTTTGATGTTGGAAAAAGAGATTATGCAAGCAACAGTTATCGGACACAGTATGGGAGGTTATGTGAGTTTGGCTTTTGCCGAGCTTTTTCCCGAAAAACTTTCGGGTCTTATTTTGCTTAATTCTCATCCTTTTTCCGATGGTGAAGAAAAGAAAAAAGCTCGTGAGAGAGCCATTAAAACGGTTGAAGCAAACTATTTGGCTTATATAAAAGCTGCTATTCCCAGTTTTTTTG
>JALSPZ010000336.1 GCA_026985675.1 Flavobacteriales bacterium | reverse complement strand
TGTTAAATATTTTTACAAAGAAATTGGTGATACATTAAAAAATAATTATCCCGACACAACTGCGTGGATCTTAGTAGGAAATACTGAAGCCTTAAAATCTGTCGGATTACGAACTTCTAAGAAAATAGCCTTATATAATGGTAAAATTGAAGTGCGTTTGGTTAAATATGAGATGTTTAAAGGAAAAATTAAAGACCGTAAAGTTTGAAAAAAATCATTTTATCTTGTACCTTAAAAACTAATTTTTTCTTAATAACCGGAACTAATAAAAAAGCGTCGGCGTCGCTCGAAGCGACACCGACGCTGGTTTAAGGGGCGTTTATCCAAGTGACTACCGGTTTACGATGATAAGTAGCTTGAAGCAACATAACACTTATTTGGTCTTTGTTATGGCTGCCTGCATTATATATTAACTTAATAAAGTAAGTATGTTAACATTAAAAAAAATACTAATTTTACTAAAAAAACAAATGAAAATCCAAAAGGGTTACCTGTATCACATTTTCAATCAAGGGAATAACAAACAAAAAATATTTTATAACCAAGATAATTATTTATACTTTCTATCAAAAATTCATTTGTATGTAAAACCTTATGCCGATATTTTAGCTTGGTGCTTAATGCCCAATCATTTTCATTTGATGGTATATGTAAAGGAAATGGAATTGCCTGTTAGCGATATCAAACCGAAAAAAGCGACGGTGTCGCTCGAAGCGACGCCGTCGCTGGCACCTACCAAATATCGAAGTTTCAATGAATCTATCGGTATTATGTTACGTTCTTATACCAATGCTTTCAATAAAAAACATAAACGTTCAGGAAAACTTTTTAGAGAAGGAACCAAAGCAGAATGTATCAATTGCTTTACAAGGATAACGCCTTCTTTTATAGGCAATACTTCTACCATAAAGCCTCCCGAACAACAATATCCCGAAATTTGCTTTCATTATATTCATCAAAATCCCGTTAAAGCCGGATTGGTTAAAACCTCCACAGATTGGGAGTTTTCATCTGCAAGGGATTATGCAGGATTAAGAAAAGGAAAGTTGATTAATATCGAAAGGACAAGGGAATATTTGAATTTGTAAAATTATAAACCAAAAAAGCGTCGGTGGTAATCGGAAGCAATATCACCGGAACTAATAAAAAAGCGTCGGTGTCGCTCGAAGCGACGCCGACGCTGGTTTAGGGGGTGTTTTTCCAAGCAACGCCGATGCCGGTTTACAATTTACCGCAAAGAATTTTATTCTATTTATTGATAGCTAAACCTTCAATTTGCGCAGGAACTTGTTTGGAAGTTTCCGCCGATAAATTAAAACATTAATAATCAGGTTATTTTTCAAGTATGTTTCCGGTTATTACTTATTTTATCGTATAAATGCTATACATCAATTTTGGATGTCTCGTATCTCTATTTACCCAAACAATCAATAACTTATTTTTACCGAAACTTGTTATCACGGGATGATTGTTATGTGTCAGTTTCGGACTGATTTCCGTTGTTGTTTCTTCTCCGTTTGCTTT
>JALSPZ010000335.1 GCA_026985675.1 Flavobacteriales bacterium | reverse complement strand
AATTCTTGCCGAAGGAATAGATTTTTTTATTTTTTTCAACTCCGACAAAGTTTTATTTTTATCGGAATAAAATCTATACACCAAATATTCCGTTTTGGAATCTTTTACTTTAATCGTGTGCACCACATCTATACCGTTTTCCCAGTAATTGAACAATTTGTTTAGTCTTTCATCTATAATTCTTTGTTCATAATCGATAAAATCTTCATTTTTTCTTTGTTTAGTATTAAATTCTTCTACAACAATCAGATATACAGGCATTTTCGGATTTAATTCCGACATATTCTTTTGCAGTCTTTCAAACAGAAAAGTAAATTTATTGTCAGGGAATTTTTCTTGAAATTTCACGGGTAAATCGCAATCCGCTATCCAAGGATAATCGGCAAAAAACAAATTGCCCGCATAACATCTTTCTCCTACTTTATGAATATCGACAAAATCAACCAATAAACTTCTGAAATCGTTTTTTATTTCTTTGTAATATTTTGTATCGCTGTAATTTGAATATAATTGATAAGCATAATCAAAAGCATTAAATTGATATTCCAAAGCCGAATAAGGATATTCCCCGCCCGAATTTTTGGCAATTTCTTCCTCAAAAAACAATTTTAACCTAAAAGGTTCCGAAGCATATTTTTTTACAGCATCTTTCAAGATTACGGCTTTATCAAGCGTAGTAAACATTCCTTCGTGATAAACCGGCATAAATCCAATGGAAATGAGTTCTTTTTCCGCTTTTTCCCATAAAACCGGATTATTTTCGCCTTTTGCGTAATAAAAATCCTCGGTTTTTTCATTCGCATATTTTATCAACTGATTGCGTAAATCGAAAATTTCGGCAATTTGTTTTTCCGAAGTAACTTCGCCGTTTATTTTTTTTAAATACGCAATCAAATCGGGATAGGATTCGTCTTTTGTATCAAAAATTTGACTTAAATATTGATATTTTCCAAGGATAGCTTGTGTATTTTGTTTGACTTCCGAAGTGTTATTATTCAAAGTCTTTTTTTCAAAAATCGGACTAAAATCCAAAACTTGTAGCTTGGGAGAACCTTTGTCATCTTGCCAAAAATATTCATACATAATCAAGTATTCGTTGTATTTACCATACATTCTTTCAAACAAAAATTTGCCTTTGCCTCCGTTTGCTTGCTCATTCATTTGTTTGATTTCAAAAATATTATTTCCGTTTACTTTTACACTTGCCGAGGTATAAGCTTTGCCGTTGGAAACCATATTTTTGTAATCGAATGTGAAATTCAAATCATCCACTTTGCCGTGATTATCCGAGAAATCACGATTCATAAAAACAAAAGGCACGAATTGGTTCCATACAATTTTTAGTCCCAACGGCTTGGTATAATTCAAAAAAGCCAGTGCGTTTTCGTTGGCTTTATCCATATTTGAACAATCTTTCGGGTCGTAAGCCGATTTCAATACATAAAAACGTTTGAGTTCCTTGCCTTGATTCAGATCATATACCGCATAATACACGCCGGAATACGGATTGTCCTGCCAACCTTTATAATTAC
>JALSPZ010000334.1 GCA_026985675.1 Flavobacteriales bacterium | reverse complement strand
TATTATATTGGGCTTTTTCTGCCGATACGCCTATTTGTAAGAAAAATTGGGCAAAAGCATCTTTGATTTTTACTTTAATAGTCCTTGTATTTGTTCTTATATTTGTTGCAATATATGGAGCAAGTATGGCTTCAATGATGCAAAATATGCCTACACAAGGAGGAATGTAATAGTTTTTTTGAAAAAAATTAATTAACCTCTGAGTTCGACATAAAGAAATATTCTTTATTTATTATAGGTTATTGATTTTTAATGTATTGCATAAAATATTTAAAGAAATATAATTTTAATTAGCAAATAAATATTTTTGCTTCAATTCTTTTATCGAACTCACGTTTATTAACACGTATGCATAAAAAATCGGAAGTAAATATTAAATTGCTTCCGGTTTTTAAATTTATTGAGAAATGTTTGTAATAAAAAAATTCAATGAACTGAGCAACAAAGAATTGTATCAAATTTTACAATTACGTAATAAAGTTTTTGTTGTGGAACAAAATTGCGTATATCAAGATGCCGATGGTAAAGATTACGATGCATATCATATTTTTATCAAAGAAAACGATAAAATTATTGCCTATACAAGAGTCTTTAAGCCTGGAGATTATTTTGATCAAGCATCTATCGGTAGAGTAGTAGTGGATCCAAAATATAGAGGGAATTTTTTGGGAAAAAAAATAATGCAAAAAAGTATGGATTTTGTTTTTAATGAATTAAATTTTTACGAAATATTAATCAGTGCGCAAGTTTATTTACAAAAATTTTATGAAGATTTGGGTTTTAAGAAAATTAGCGACGAATATTTGGAAGATGGTATTCCGCACATCAAAATGTTGTCAACAAAACAAAATTTACCTTAAAAAATTTATTTCTTCCTTCTCTTCCTTTTATTTTTTCCAGATTTTGGCGAATTATTTTTATTATTGATATTTTGTAAATCTTCCACCGTATCATAAACCATTTCAAAGTCTATTTGTTTTTTGATAGGATTTGTTTTTTTGACTTTTACTTTGACCAAATCGCCCAAAACATATTTTTTTCCGGTAATTTCACCTATCAAAGCATATTCATCTTCATCAAAATAATAATAATCATCTCGCATTTCAGTTCTTCTGACCAAGCCTTCCACTTTATTTGCTACCAATTCTACATAAATTCCCCATTCGGTTACACCGGTAATTACACCTTCAAAAACGACATCTTTGAAATCGGATATATACTTGGCTTGCATATATTTTATAGAGTCTCTCTCGGCAGTTGCCGCTTGTATTTCCATATTGGTAGAATGTATACATTTTTTTTCATATTCTTCTTGCGACGGAGATTTTCCCTTATCCAAATAATGTTGTAACAACCGGTGAACCATTACATCGGGATAACGGCGGATAGGGGAAGTAAAATGCGTATAATAATCAAATGCCAATCCGTAATGTCCACGATTTTCGGTAGTATAAACCGCTTTACTCATACTTCGAATCGTAAGGGTTTCTATCATATTTTCTTCGGGTTTGTCTTTGACTTCTTCTAAAAGATGATTAATGGATTTTATAATTGTTTTTCTGTCTTTTAAATCCAAGTCGTAGCCGAATTTTTGAACCACGGTTTTCAATTCGTTTAATTTTTCGGTTGCCGGTTCATCATGTACACGATAAACAAAAGTTTTATCTTTAGGTTTAAGTTTACGGGTTACGTATTCGGCTACCTTACGATTGGCTAGTAACATAAATTCTTCTATCAATTTATTGGCATCTTTGCTTTCTTTAAAATATACTTCCACCGGATTTCCTTTGTTATCAACTTTGAAACGAACTTCTACCCGATCAAAACTCAATGCTCCATGCGAGAAACGTTTTTTTCGGAGTTTTTTTGCTATCTTATCCAACAGCAAAATTTCTTCTTCAAAATCGCCTGCTGCACCTTCTATGATTTCCTGAGCTTCTTCATAAGTAAATCTTCTATCGGAATGTATTACGGTTCTTCCATACCATTCTTTATATACTTTACCTTCGGTATCCATTTCAAAAACAGCAGAAAAAGTCAATTTATCTTCATGCGGACGAAGCGAACAAAGTTCGTTGGACAGCACTTCGGGAAGCATAGGAATGACTCTATCGACCAAATAAACGGAAGTTGCACGATTATAAGCTTCATCGTCCAAAATGGTTCCGGGTTTTACATAATGCGAAACATCCGCAATATGAATACCTATTTCATAATGGCCGTTTTTCAATTTTTTGATAGATAAAGCATCGTCAAAATCTTTGGCATCAAAAGGATCAATGGTAAAAGTAACGGTAGAACGCATATCGCGTCTTTTTTTGACCTCTTCGTTAGTAATTTCTTTGGGAAGATTTTGAGCAAATTCTTCAATTTCGGGGTCAAATTCGTAAGGCAAATCATATTGATCCAATATGGCATGTATTTCCACTTCGTGTTCGCCGGGACGTCCCAATACTTTGATGATTTTTCCCAATGGACTTCCTACTTTTTCAGGCCAATCATACATTTCCACAACAACTTTATCACCTTCTTTGGCTCCGTTTAAATCGGATTTTTTAATAAAGAAATCCTTATAAACCTTTAAATCGTCAGGTTCTACAAAAGCATAATTTGGAAACATTTTGACAATACCCGAAAAATGCTTTTGCGCTCTTTCCAAAATTTTTACGACTTCTCCTTGCGGATTTCGTCCGGATTTTTCTTTTGTTATTTCTACTTCCACCATATCTCCGTGTAAAGCTTTGTTGATGGCATAATTCGGCACATAGATATCTTTTTCCAATTCGTCAACAATAGCAAAACCGCTACCGTTATTAGTCATATCCATTATTCCAATATAAATTTTCTTGGCAGCTATTTTGAATTTACCGCGAGAAGTTTCTACGATTTTCTTTTGTTTTAATAATTTTTGTAAATCTTTTTGAATTTGTTTTCTAATTTCGGCATTATCAAACTCCAATTTAGAAGCTATTTGTTTGTAATTAAAAGATTTATTGGGATGTGCTCCCAGTATTTGCAAAATTTTAATAATCAAATTATCTTTTTTCTTTCCCATCTTCCTTATATTATTTTATTAGTTAAGATATACAAAGTTAAGACTTTAAAATGAAACTTTATTTTTGTTAACATTTTTTTTAAACATATAAAATATATCATTTTTTATTTTTAAATTTTAAAAGAAAATATGGTAATTATAATGAGGTGTGGGTTTTGTTAATTAGTGTAATTTATCTGTTTAAATTCATAGAAAACAAGTGTTTATTATTAAAAGCAAATATTAATCAATTGTAAATTTAATGTTAATAAAAAAGAATAAAAAAATTTGTTTAATTCGGATAAAAATTTCATATAAATTAACTCATTACAAAAGCAAATTTTTTAATTAAAATGTTTGAGAAAGTTATTAACATTTTTGTTGATAATAATTTCGCAGAAAATCAGCTTAAATAAAAGTTATTAACATTATAAGGAAAAGTATTTTTTTTGATTATAAGTAGTAATTAACTTGACTTCGGCATAAGAAAAAAATTCTTTATTTATTATAGATTATTGACCTTTAATGTATTATATAAAATATTTAAAGAAATATTAGTTTGTATCTCATGTATTTATTGAATTTTTGCTTCGATTCTTTTATCTAACTCACGTTAATTAACGTGAATTCGACATAAGAAAAAAATCTTTATGTTTTTTATAAATTTAATAATAAATAAACAGTAATATTGATAATGTTTCAAAAAAATAAAAATTACATAAAATATTTACATATAAAAAAAATAAAAAATTATATTTGAAAATAAACACTGCAAACTATTCATTATGAAAAACAAAATAAAAATATTTATATCGGAAATCAGGGGAGTTTGGACGGATGCGGGATTTTTTATGGATGCTTCGGGAAACGAATATCAAAAGTTCAGTTTTAGAGATTTTACGGGTTTGGATTTGTTGCAACGCAATGGTATAGATTATCTTTTGATATCATCCGATCAAAGTTCTACGGAAGAAAAGGTAATGAAAAACCGGCATATCAAAAATTTTAAAAACGGATTGGTTCATAAAGAAAAATTTTTGGAAGATTTTTTAAAAAAACAAAATATCAAATGGAGTGAAGTTGCATATATTGGCAGTGATAAGGAAGATATTCATTTATTAAAAAAAGCGGGTTTATCAGCTGTTCCGCAAACTGCACCTTTTTATGTCAAATCCATTGCTCATTGGACGATGAGACGTGGTGGAGGGGCAGGAGTTTTCTGTGAATTTGTAGAAGATTATTTGGAAGAAATAGGCATGCTAAAAAAAAGTCTGTTTTTGGATTGAATTTTTTAATTTTAAAAAAAGACATTTTTGGGATGGAAACGTTCACGTGTATGAACAGTGGCGGAATCTTCTGCACTAATATTCATTTTTGCACCGTTTCCACTGTAAATGTTAAAATGTATGCAGGGTTGTCAATAATCCAAAGGTGTTGTAAAAATTTCAGGTCAAAATCATTTACCTTTCCTGTAAATGTTATTTTACGGTATTCAAATTCTTTATAGATTATTCCGGAATTTTCCAATACTTCGATTTTTGTAAAACTTTTGCAGATTTGATTTTCAGATACTTGCCGTATGTATCAAGTGTCATACTCAAATCAGTCAAACTTTAAATGACTAAATTTAAATTTTTCTAAAATGTCTGTTTTGATTTGAAGGTTTTCCGAAAAAAACGTTTTCCCATTGTTCCCGATTGGTTAAGCTCCCGGTAGTCGGGAAATTTAATTGTAAAATCCAAACCGGTCAGGGGTTTCTATTGAGTTTGTCTCGAATTTTCTCTCATTTTATAATGTTAAAAATTCCATTTAACAATACCATAAGCCTTCTTCTATCATGGAAGGGAGGGATTCAAACAGCAATTTGTGTATATAAATCCTTCCGTTTTGGTGGTCTTTTCGAGTCAAACGATTAATTAACCGGCTGACGTCCAAGTATGTATTTTCGGAATATTCTTTCATTTCGCTATTCCACAGCGGTATTCCTTCTGGAGGTGGTGTTCGATTTTCCAAATGATATATAAAATCATGTTGCACACCTATATGACGTAGTAAATGGCCAATACCTGACCAACGGAAATTGTTATAATAAACGTCCGAGTTTTCGTTGTCGAGGAACAAAGAGGTGCCGAGGTTACCATAGTCTATTTTTCCATGGTTGTAGTAGTATAAAACAAGCGTATGTGCCAAAAGGTCTTGATCTATACGAATTTCGCTTCCCCCTATGATTAGAAAATCGGTTAATAGTTTTCCTGTAATGTACAGGTCGGCTCCGAAGTCCCCTTCGGGATTATAGATTCCACCGTTGACAATCAAATTACCATGCACAACCAGGGCATCGGCATGTTCATATAAGCTCAACATATTTAAATCGCCTTCAACATACAAATCGCTATCAAAATAGAGTATTTTTTCGTGATGATCTCCTTCGAGGAAGTAATTGACGTTTGCTGACGGAATGGTTTTCTGCTCCATCAGTTCTTTTTGGGTTAGTGCTTGGGGTAGGGTATAGCCTTTGTCGCGAGCTTTTAAAATTTCCTGGAACAAAAGTAATCTCAATTCTTCGTGGCAAAAAGCACGGTTTTTCGTGAGTTTTACTTCACCTTCGGGATAAGTGAGCTTAACCACAAAATCCCTGTCCTTTACAGATATGCTCCAACGATTTCCGTTTACATGGTGGAGTTCATAATTGAATTCAAATGGTTTGTAAGAAAAATCAGGTCGAAAACTTTTTTTATGCATTATCGGTCTTTATTTTGGATAACGATTTGGCTATGCGTAGTGCGGGATTTTGAAACACCACTCTTTAAATTTGTAACTCATTTTATTTATTGCTACAATGTTCATATTTAGCACTTTAGCCGCATTACGTATAGCTTTTGTTGGCAGATGGTTATTCATTTTTTAAGTGTTTAATCGTTTCTTTAATCCCTTCGCTGTATGTTTTCGGCTTGTAATTAAAAAAATCATTAAATTTCGTTGAGTTAAAAATATAGTCGTCTTCGTTTTGATATAACATTTCGTAAACTTCTGATATTGTTCTGTCGAAAAAACCAGCCATTTTAATCATCCACTTTTTAAGAATAGAGTAATTCGGCTCTACATTCAATTCTTTGGCAACCAGTTCAATAAATTCTTTTCCGGTAATAGCGGGGTTATATGTTGGTAAATGCCAAATTTGGTTATTGCTTTCTTCATTATTGGCAAGCAAAACCATGCCTTTTGCCATATCAATAGTGTATGTGAAAGAATGTTTTTTTTTATCTGAAACCAGCCATTGCGCTTTTTTGCCTTTCATCAGTTTGTCAATTACAAAAATAAATGGTAAACTTGTTTTAGTTCCAAACGGTCCATATAAATCTGCTGCTCTTGCTATTACCGCTTTGATATTATCATTTTTCATTTCTTCTTCTAACATTGTAGCAACTCTCGCTCTAATTTCTCCTTTTTTACTACAAGGATTATATGGTGTGTTTTCAGTCATTTCTCCGTTGACTTTGCCATACATATAAACATTATCGAAAAAAATCAATTTTACACCTGATTTTTTACATGCATCAATTGTATTTTGCATTATAACAGGCCATTTTTCGTCCCATATTTTTGAATTATAGGGCAATCCAACAGTTAGATATGCCACATCCGACCCTTCAATACTTTTCAAAGTTTCGTTGTAAGAATTTAGGTCGGCTTTAAAAATTTCGGCTCCCTGAATGGAAAACCCACTTCTTGAAACAAGTCTAACTTTTTCATTTTTATTAAGCAGTTCGTATGCAAGTGCATTTCCAACAGAACCGCCCACTCCTAAAATTGTATGTTTCATAATCTTTTCCTTTCTGAATTATTATTTCTATTTTTCTTACTTGCTGCCAACTAGTTTATATCAACACCCCAATTCCCCATATCCACCTCAATCCGGGGGATATGTGCAATTTTTGTGGTTTTCTGCTAACAAAAATAATAAAACTTCTTAACTAACAAAATTTTTATACTATAAATTTAATTTGTAAGTTCAGATAATTATGTTTAACATTCGTATATTCGTATATTGAAAAAAAATAATAAGAATG
>JALSPZ010000333.1 GCA_026985675.1 Flavobacteriales bacterium | reverse complement strand
CCGCTGATTTGAATTTTTCAATAATATCTTGCAAGTATTTTTTGTATTTTATTGTATCCCAACCATGGTCGGAAGTTATTTGATTAGGATCATCAGGGACCAAAGTTACTTGCTCGGGTTTTACTTCTAATACCAAATCGATGAATTTAGGAATGGGATTGCCCTCAATATTAAATTCGGTATAAACAATTTTTCGTAAATCTCTTGCATCTTGATAACGAATATGTCTTTCGTCAGGGCGAGGGTGTATGGTAATTCCATCGGCACCATACGTTTGTGCCAAACGTGCAAATTCAATAACATTCGGAAAATCACCTCCACGAGCATTTCTCAATGTAGCAATCTTATTTATATTTACACTTAATTTTGTTCTCATTTGATAAATAATTTTTTTATAATAATTGTTGAAGTTTTTCCAAGTATTTTTTCGGGGGTTTAATCGGTTTACCATCTTCACCTGCAAATACCAAAACCACTTCGGCTTCTGCCGTTTTTTGATTGTTTTCATTGAAAATTTCATAAGCAAAACACAACCTTACACCCTTAAGATATTTTACAGAAGTTTTGATGGTAATAGTCTCATCGAAGGTCAAAGGAATTAAATATTTTATATTTAAAGTATATACCGGTAATATAACGCCCTGTTCTTCCATTTTTTTATAAGAAATACCTATACTTTTCATAAATTCTATTCGAGCGACTTCCAAATACTGCGGATAAATACTATGATGAATATATCCCATTTGATCGGTTTCGGCATATCTGGTTTTAAGTTGATAGTTCAAAAAATTTTTCATTGCAAAATTGTAAATTTTATGTAAAGTTCCTTTGCAAAATTAACACATTTTTTAATCATTTTGACTAATAAATGAGAAATCTTAAAATTAGCATCAACATATAACATTTAATAATAATCAATATTTATTTCAATAAAAAAATTTTATAGAATAAACTATTTTAAATGAATAAACAAGTAGAGTAAAAATTGACCAAAAAAAGCTAAAAAAAAGATTTTTTTTATTCAAATTTTTGTCTGAAATTTGCAATTAGATTTACAACAACAAAACACTCAATTTTTAACTTAAAACCGAAGAACTCTCTATGAATCAAGTAATTAACTTGTGGAATGAATGTCTTGCCTTTATCAAAGATAATATTGATGAAGATGCATTCGATACTTGGTTCAAACCTTTGGTCCCTATCGCCCTAAAAGGCAACACATTAAAGATTCAAGTTCCGAGTAAATTTTATTATGAATGGATTGAAGAACATTATTTGCCGCTTTTGAAAATTGCTCTCAATAAATTTTTAGGCAAAGATGCAAAATTAATTTATAGCATCAAGCTCAGTCAAAAACCTAACAAAAATAACGGACACTTGGTGGATGTTCCCAGCACCAATAAACCCAAGATTGATACACGAAATGCAAAAACCACCGATAGGTTTGTTCCGGAAATAAAAAATCCGTTTGCTTTACCGGGCTTGAAAAAAAATCATATAGACTCACAACTCAATCCCAATTATACTTTTGACAATTTTGTTGAAGGCAATTCCAATCGCTTGGCAAAAAATGCAGCAATGGCTGTTGCCGGAAAACCGGGTGGAACTTCTTTCAACCCTCTGTTTATCTATGGAGATGTTGGTTTAGGAAAAACACATCTTATAAATGCAATAGGAGTGGAAGTCAAAAGATTATTTCCGGACAAAACGGTTCTGTATGTTTCAACAGAAAGATTTGTTCAACAATTTACCACTTCCGTTCACAGAAATAACAGAAACGATTTTATTCATTTTTATCAAATGATTGATGTTTTAATTGTAGATGATATACAATTTTTATCGGGAAAACCCGGTTCGCAAGAAGTATTTTTTCAAATTTTTAATCATCTGCATCAAAACAAGAAACAAATTATTCTTTCTGCTGATCGAACACCTGTGGATATGCAAGATGTGGAACAAAGACTTTTATCTCGTTTCAAATGGGGACTTTCTGCAGAATTACAAAAACCTGATTATCAAACCCGCAAAAAAATCATTGAACAACGTTTGTTTAATGATGGCGTTAGCTTACCCAAAGAAGTAATAGAATATATTGCCAAAAATCTAAAAACCAATATACGTGAATTGGAAGGCGTGATTATTTCACTTATTGCACATGCTTCTTTTGATCATAAAGAAATCAATTTGAGTTTAGCCAAAGAAATTTTGCAAAATTACGTCAAACATACCCGCAAAATATATTCCATTGAAATGATTCAAGAGATTGTATCCAAATATTTCAATGTTAACATTGAGGATATACAATCCAAATCTCGTAAACGTGAAATTGTCCAAGCCCGTCAATTTGCTATGTATTTTGCAAAAAAAATCACCAATAAGCCTTATGCAGAAATTGGTAAGCAAATAGGCAAGCGAAATCATGCCACCGTATTGCATGCTTGCAAAACTATAGACGGACTTATAGGAATAGATAAAGACTTTACCAAATTTTATAAAGATTTGGAAACACAGTTTTCTTTGTAAAAAATTTTTTATTGTACGATACAATATAAAGAGAATAAAATAATCTCTATTTTTGTAAAACAAATCTTTTGTATTATTTATGAAAAATAAACCTGTTAAAATTTTAATGGTTTGCTTGGGCAATATATGCCGTTCACCTCTTGCGGAAGGATTGCTCCGAAGCAAAACCGACCCTAAAAATGTCATAGTTGATTCTGCCGGGTTAGATCATTGGCATATTGGAGAAGCTCCTTGTAAAACTTCAAGAGAAATTGCAAAAAAACACGGAATAAATATCGACGGATTAAGAGCCCGACAATTTTCAAATGAAGATTTTGATAAATTTGATAAGATTTATATTATGGATAATTATAACTGGCAACTTATCCGTCAAAAAGCGCGTAATGAAAAAGATTTACAAAAAGTAGATTTTATTTTAAATGAAATTTTTCCGGGAGAAAATCTGGATGTGCCGGATACCTATCAAAAAAATATAAAAGCTGCTGAAAGAATGTTTGATATGCTTGACCAAGCCACTGATATTATAGCTAAAAAAATTCAAAATGAATAAAGGTACTCTATTTTTGATACCTTCTACTTTGGGAGGAGAAAATATCGCCGAACTTTTTCCGCCAATCATAAGAGAAATTGTTTGTAAAACAAATTATTATATAGTGGAAAATCAAAAAAGTGCCAGAAAATTTATCAAACTGATTTGTCCCGAAAAAAATCAAAGCGAATTAAAAATATTTCAATTGGACAAACATCAAAAAAGCTTGGGAATAGATGATTTTATGCAAAATATTAAACAGGGACATAATATCGGATTACTATCCGAAGCCGGATTACCTGCCATTGCCGACCCCGGATCATTAATAGTAAAATGGGCACATCAAAACCATATTAAAGTAAAACCTCTAATTGGACCGTCATCATTGATGTTAGCTTTGATGAGCTCAGGCTTAAATGGACAAAAATTTAGTTTTCACGGATATTTACCCAAAGAAAGCGGACAATTAAAAAAAAAAATAAAACAATTGGAACGTTTATCATCAACAGATGGTAGCGCACATTTATTTATTGAAACTCCTTATCGAAACCCAAAACTCTTGGATTTTTTACTTAAAACATTAAATCCGGACTCATTTTTATGTATTGCCAGAGATTTAACTTTACCTGAAGAATATATCAAAACCCGACGGGTAAAAAATTGGAAGAAAAATCTACCCGATTTATACAAAAAGCCGACTGTTTTTATTTTTCAAGCCGGTTAGAAATCATATTTATCTTTCCATTTGTCTTTTAAGCTTTTGCGGATTTGTTCTTCCTTTAAATTTTTTCCGGGAATATATAAAGAAGTTCCCAATATTTCTTCAGGGAGGAAATTCATCAGAACAAAATTTCCTTCAAAATTATGTGCATATTTATAATCTTTTCCATACCCCTGATCTTTCATAAGTTTGGTAGGTGCATTTCTTATCGCCATAGGAACCGGGAGATTTCCGGTTTTTTTTACCAATTGTTGAGCTTTGTTAATAGCCATATAAGCAGAGTTACTTTTAGGCGAGGTAGCCAGATAAATAGTAGCTTCGGCAAGTGTGATACGAGCTTCCGGCCAACCTATCTTATTAACGGCGTCAAAAGCTGCATTGGCTATAAGCAAAGCATTGGGATTGGCCAATCCGATATCTTCCGAGGCCAAAATAATCAAACGGCGAGCAATAAATTTAGGATCTTCTCCCCCTTCAATCATACGAGCAAGCCAATAAACCGCAGCATTTGGATCACTCCCCCGAACGGATTTTATAAAAGCCGAAATGATATCATAATGCAAATCCCCTTTTTTATCATACATAAAAGCTATATGCTTGATACTTTTTTGTACCAGTTCGTCGGTAATTATCACAGGCTCTTCTTCCGATGATAAAACGGTTTGTTCAAAGATATTTAATAGTTTACGAGCGTCTCCACCTGCCAGGTGCAACAAACTTCCGGTTTCTTTTAATATTATCTTTTTAGCTTTCAAGAAATTATCCGTTTCAATGGCTTGCTTTAATATTTTTTCAAGTGCAGTATTATCCAAAGGTTTTAAATTTAGAACTTGACAACGAGAAAGTAAAGCATTATTTACTTCAAAACTCGGATTTTCGGTAGTGGCCCCAATCAATATCACCCAACCTTTTTCAACAGCTTCCAATAGTGAATCTTGTTGAGACTTATTGAATCTGTGAATTTCATCAATAAACAAAATAGGTGTTGAAGTCGAAAACAAACCTCTATTGTTTTTAACTTTATCAAGAATTGCCCGAATATCTTTAACCCCGGAATTAATAGCACTTAGTTTATAAAAAGGTCTTTTGGTTTCTTTTGCCAAAATATTAGCCAAGGTGGTTTTTCCGGTTCCCGGAGGTCCCCAAAAAATCAATGACGACAACATTCCGCTTTGCAATTGCTTGGTCAAAATAGCATCCTTTCCAAGCAAATGCTCTTGTCCTATAAAACTATTTAAATCTGTCGGGCGAACTCGTTCTGCCAAAGGTATATTTTGCATCGATACATTATATTATACATACAAAGATAATTTTTATATTTTTACCTAAAAATTTTTAAATGAAAAAAAATAATAAAATACCCTATTTTATATATTTTCCGCTCTTGATAATTTCAATTCTGATTATCAGTTTTTTTATGGAAAATGCTTTTCATTGGGATTTTTCAAGATACGGAATTTATCCTCAAAAAGTCAAAGGTCTGCGCGGGATATTCTTTTGGAATTTTATTCACGATGATATTAAACACCTTACAAATAATATACTTGCTTTTTTCGTTTTAAGCGGATTTTTATTTTATCATTATAAGAAATATGCTTGGAAAATTTTAATAACAGGTGGAATTATTACCGGATTAATTACTTGGATCATAGGAAGACCTGCCTATCATATCGGGATTAGCGGGATTAATTTTATGTTATTTTCATTTCTGTTTTTTTCCGGTATATTTAGCGGATATTACAGATTAATGTCCGTATCATTAATTGTAGTTTTTCTTTACGGCAGTATAATTTGGCTGATGCTTCCGGTGATAAAGAAAATATCTTGGGAAGGACATTTGGCAGGATTTATCACGGGAATTTTTTTCTCATTTTTATATAGCAAAGAACTTAAAAATAAATATTCAAAAGAAAAAAAAGTAAAAATTTATCCCGAAGATGAAGAATTTTTAAAACATTTTGATGAAGAAGGAAATTTTATTGAAAATATAGAAAATTCCGAAGAAAAATCAGATAATTTTTAATAGATAGATATACTAAAAAGACAAAAAAAAAGTTATAATATTTGCAACAAATAAAATAAATAGTATATTTGCAGTTGAATTGTTCAAAAATTAAATCAAAAATCAAGAACATAAAAATTATGAGACAAAAATTTTTACTTGGCTTTTTTGCACTGGCATTGGTCGGTTTGATAATGAGCGGATGTAGCTCACAAAGCAATGATTTCAAACGATCAAGAGGTACAGGAAAAGCGCTGAACGGAAAAGAGGGATTTAAATTTGACCCCAGATTTAAAAATCAAATTACAGGACCGGGGTTAGTTTTTGTAGAAGGAGGAACTTTTACCTTCGGTGAAGTTCAAGACGATGTTTTACATGATTGGAACAATACTCCCAATCAACAACACGTTCGCTCTTTTTACATGGATGAAACAGAAGTAACCAATCTTATGTATTTGGAATATTTAGATTGGTTAAAAAAAGTTTTTCCTGCCGATGAAGAATATGGTAAAATTTATCAGGGTGCTTTACCCGACACCTTGGTTTGGAGAACGCCTCTCGGTTTTAATGAAGATTTGGTTAATAACTATTTGAGACATCCCGCTTATGCACTATATCCTGTTGTTGGAGTAAATTGGGTTCAAGCGGTTCAATATTGTAATTGGAGAACAGATAGAGTTAACGAATATATACTTTATCGTTCAGGAAAATTAAGTAAAGAAGTTATTGAGAATCCAACTATGGAAACTATTTTTAGCACTCAAACTTATTTGGATGCACCGGAAATGGCTTTAGGAGGAGATACTGATTTATATTATAGAAGCAAAAAACGAAGTAAAAAAGATACTTCACTAAATGTAGTAAACAGAACTTCCGGACTTATTATGCCCGCTTATCGTTTACCTACTGAAGTTGAATGGGAATATGCCGCCAAAGCCGAAATAGGTATTAGAGAATACAATACATTGAAAGGAAGAAAGGTTTATCCTTGGAAGGGTTATTACACTCGCACATTTAAACCCGGAAAAGATCAAGGAAAAGAATTGGCTAATTTCAAAATAGACGATGGTAATTACGACGGGTTAGCTGGCTGGTCTGATGACGGAGCTGATATAACCGCACCAGTTAAATCTTATCCGCCAAATGATTTTGGATTATATGACATGGCAGGAAATGTAAATGAGTGGGTAGCGGATGTTTATCGGCAAATCATAGATGATGAAGCTAATGATTTTAATTATTACAGAGGAAATGTTTATACGAAACAAGCTTTTGACGAAAACGGACAATTAGTTGTTATAACCCCGGATTCCATTCCTCTGGATACCTTACCTAATGGAAAAATTATTGCTACGCAATTGCCCGGTTCGCCTGCAAAAAAATTAGTT
>JALSPZ010000332.1 GCA_026985675.1 Flavobacteriales bacterium | reverse complement strand
ATTAATTCCGGGAGATTTTGCCTTTAATGACTAAAATCTCATCTTGTGTGTGAAAGAGCCTGCATTTTTAGCAGGCTTTTTTTATAATCTTACTTTTTTCTTAGAAAAACTATAAAGAAACAAAACAATTGCCATAAAAATAGCTATTCTGGCAATGATATCTCCATATTTTGTATAGAAAGTTTCGGTATTATTTAAACGGACATCAGACAAAATTATACCTCTTTTATCATAATCCAATTTCTTTATGATTTCTCCTCTTTGATTGATATGACCCGAAATTCCTGTATTTGCCGAATGAACCAAATCCCTTCTGTTTTCAATAGCACGTAATCTTGCCATACTAAAATGCTGACGATGCCCTTCGGTATTTCCCCACCAACCGTCATTGGTAATTACCGCCAATAAATTAGCTCCTTTTTTGACATACTTGCTTACATATTCACCGTAAATTGACTCATAACAGATAATCGGTGCCAGTTTTATTTTAGAGTTATTTATTTGAAAAACCGAAGGTTCTTTTTGCGTAACATTACTTCCCATTGAAGTTCCCAAATCTATCATAAAATCTCCTATCAAAGGTTTCAAAAATTTACTATAAGGCGTAAACTCCGCCCCTACAACCAATTTGGATTTATGATAAACTTCAAATCCTTGCGAATCATCAATTAGAACCGCTGAATTATACATATCATACCAATGCCCCCTTTTGGTTTTATTGGCGGTTTCGGGGATAGTATCACCGTCGGAATACCAATGAATAAAATCTACTCCGGTAACAAAAGAAGTTTTATGATTTAACGAATAATCTTTCAAAATTTTATAAGCTTTAGTATAAGCAAAATTTTTGATTTCCGTATATTGAGATATGGCAGTTTCGGGGGCAATTACAACATCCGCTTGTGTAGAATCGCTCAAACTCACCAAGTCTTTTGCCAATTCCTCATTGGTATATTTGAATTTTTCTTTCCAAGGATCCAAGTTGGGTTGTAAGATTAACACTTTGGCAACGGCTCCTTTTTCTTGATAATTTTTATACAGATATAAAGAAAAAATGATGGGAACAAATACCCATAAAGCAATTCTAAAACTCCTAAAATAAACTTGTCGTAAATAATGATATTTCAAATAATCCGATAATGTCCTATAAATCAAAACATTAATCAAAAGCACCCAAAAAGTCCCGCCGAAAGTTCCGGTAAATTCATACCACTGAATCCACTTCGGATATTCGGAAAAACCATTGCCCAAATTTAGCCAAGGCCAAGAAAAATCCCAGTTCAAATGAAATTTTTCAAAAGCAATCCAAATGCTGATAAAAAAAGCCAAAGCTATTCGTTCGGGAGTTCTTTTTCTGACAAAATGAAACAACAAAAAAACTATGGTCATCAATAAAGAATTTACCAAAATGGCAAATACTCCTCCAAAAGCCGTAGCATTCCAAATCCACCAAGTCTTTAATAAATTCCAAATAAAAAAAGCAAGATATATTTTTAGGAAAAACAATTTGGAAGCTTTTTTAATTTGTCTTTCTTCTATTAAAAACAAAGGGACAAAAGCAAAAAATAAAAATAACGGAAAACCATAAGTAGGCCAAGCCATAGAAAAAAGTAATCCGGAAATTACTGCCAATAACCAATCGTTTTTTAAAAGTTTGTTAAGCATCTGCTATTCCTTTTTTAATTTCTTTTTTCCATATAACCAAGCGCCAATAGCCAATACAAAATATAAGAACAAAATAAATTCTAATTGTTTAAGCTTGGTTTTCCATTCAAAATACAAAATAAGAACTGCTCCCACACTTAATCCTAAAATCGATAAAATCGTAAGAAAAGAAGATGAACGGGTTTTATCTTTTATTTTGTAATTGGTAATCGCAATAAAAAGTGAAACCAATAAAAAAGTAATACTTCCGAATTCCAATATCAAACGCAATCCACCAATTATAATTAAAAATGAAGCCAGAACAGACATTGCAATAATTGCATTGGTAGGAATATTATTTTTTCTAAAAGCAAGCCATTTCGGGAAGAAACCGTCGTCGGCTACTACAGCCATTTGTCTTGAAGAACCGAATACTGTTCCACTAATCGCACTACTAGTAGCCAATAACGCCCCGAAAATTACCAGCCACTCTCCTATTTTACCCAATACTTCGCTGGCTCCTGCCGCCAAAGCATATTCCTTATTCTTGATAATTTCTTCTTTCGGCAAAGCAAATAAAGCACCAAATGCTATTACCAAATATATAATGACAACTACAAAAATAGCTCCGTAAATCGCACGTGGTATATTTTTGTCGGGGTTTTTCATTTCATTTACGGCATTGATTACTAACTGAAAGCCTTCATAAGCGACGAAAGTTACCGCCGAAACTATAAGAATATGTATCAAACGTGTATTTTCGGCATCGGCAATCATTTGATCCAAAAATGTGGAAAAATCAGTAGAACCGTGTTCCATTAACAAAATTGAAATTACAAATAAAATTATCAATTTGGTATAAACCATCAAATCTTCAATTTTTCCCATTCCTTTGACACTCCATAAATTTATCAACATAAAAATAGCAATGACACCGATAGCCAAAATTTTTCTAATCCAAATATCATCGGCATAACCCGAACTACTGATGGCATAAGATGCAAAAGTATAAGCATATAACGCCAGCGTGCTGATGTATCCGAAAATAATAATCCAGCCCACAGCAGAAGCCATTATTGGAGAATCGGGATAAGTCCGTTTGACAAAAGAATATGTCGCACCTTCATCTTTATAATAAACCCCCAATTTCACATAAGAATAAGCTGCCAAAGAAGCAATTAAACCTCCGATGGCAATAGCTATTGGAGTAAGATTACCAATCAAGGAAACCGATATTCCTAAAATTGAAAAAATACCTCCACCAACCATTCCCCCGATGGCAATGGCAATCAATTCAACTAAACCCAAACTTTTTCCTCTACTTCTTACATAGCTCATAATATCTGTGTTTTAAGCAAGCAATATTACAATAAATATAAAAAAAAACCTAAATTATTCTTTAAAATATATTCCATCTCCGTATTTGAAAAAATCAAAAAATATCGTATCTTGGGAAGCCGAAATTTGGACTTTTAACAAGTAAATTATGAAAAATAATGAAATATATAAACCGCAAAATAAAATCAGAATTGTTACAGCCGCTTCCTTGTTTGACGGACACGATGCCGCCATCAATATTATGCGAAGGATTATTCAAAAAACAGGTGTGGAAGTTATTCACTTGGGACACAATCGAAGTGTAGATGAAATTGTCAATACTGCTATACAAGAAGATGCCAATGCCATAGCAATTACCTCTTATCAAGGGGGACATACCGAGTTTTTGAAATATATGTATGATTTACTCAAACAAAGAAATTCCGGACATATCAAAATTTTTGCCGGTGGCGGCGGAACCATTTTGCCCGAAGAAATTGAAGAATTGGAAAATTACGGAATTACCAAGATATATTCTCCCGATGACGGTATGAAAATGGGCTTACAAGGAATGATTAATCATTTGGTAGAAAATTCGGATTTTCCTATAGGAAAAGATATAGAAGTCGATAAACCGGAAGACTTGAAAACCAAAGATGACAAAAAACTCGCTCAAACCATTTCCGCTGCTGAAAATTATCCTGAAATACATAAAAATTTATTAGAAAAAATAAGAGCAAAGGCTCAAAAAAATAAAATACCCATTTTAGGAATAACAGGAACCGGTGGCGCAGGAAAATCATCATTGGTCGATGAACTCGTCCGTAGATTTCTCAATGAATATACGGATAAAAAAATCGCTATTATTTCGGTCGATCCCACCAAGAAAAAAACAGGTGGAGCATTATTGGGCGACCGTATCCGAATGAATGCCATCAATAATCCACGGGTATATATGCGCTCTATGGCTACACGAGCCAGCAATGTGTCGCTTTCGCCTTCGGTTCAAGATGCCTTGGATATCGTAAAAAATTCCGATTTCGATTTGATTATCCTCGAAACTTCCGGTATTGGTCAATCCGATACGCAAATTGTAGATTTTTCCGATGTTAACCTCTACGTGATGACACCCGAATACGGAGCGGCTACACAATTGGAAAAAATTGATATGTTGGATTATGCCGATTTAATCGCCCTCAATAAATTCGACAAGCGAGGGGCTTTGGATGCTTTGCGTGATGTAAAAAAACAATACCAACGCAATCATAATTTGTTCGATAAAGAAATAGACGAAATGCCGGTTTACGGAACCATTGCTTCTCAATTTAATGATCCGGGGGTCAATACTTTATATGAAGAAATATTAAAAAAACTCAATGAAAAAACGGGAAGCAATTTTCACATTAATCATCAAGAGATTGACAAAAATTATGAAAAACAATTTATCATTCCACCGCAACGGGTAAGATATCTGTCTGAGATTACCGAGACCAATAGAAAATATCACGAGTGGGCTGAAAAACAAAGTGAAATTGCCCAACAATTATATAGTATTTACAAAACCATTGAAGCATTATCCGTTACCCCGAAGCTCAATAAATACGGTCTGGATGAGGAAATTTTGAAAATTTGTCAAAACGATGAAAAGCGCGAAAGCATTAAATTGCTTTTAAAGGAATTTGATAGAATAAAAATGAATTTGCATCCGGAAAATTGGTTAAAAATTCTGGAATGGCCTGAAATCCAAAAAAAATACAAAGACGAAATATACACTTTTAAAGTTCGAGATAAAGAAATAAAAATCAAAACCTACACCGAAACGCTTTCTCATCTGAAAATTCCTAAAATATCGCTTCCGAAATATAAAGCTTGGGGAGATTTGCTTTTATGGATGCTAAAAGAAAATGTGCCGGGAGAATTTCCTTATGCCTCAGGACTTTATCCTTTTAAACGAACCGGCGAAGATCCCACCCGAATGTTTGCCGGTGAAGGAACTCCCGAACGAACCAACAGACGTTTTCATTACGTAAGTCTGGGGATGCCCGCCAAACGACTTTCTACGGCTTTCGATAGTGTTACACTCTACGGAAACGATCCTGACGAAAGACCCGATATCTATGGAAAAATAGGAAATTCCGGCGTATCGGTTTGCTGTTTGGACGATGCCAAAAAATTATATTCGGGTTTTGATTTGAGCAATCCGAAAACTTCCGTTTCTATGACTATCAACGGACCGGCACCAATGATGTTGGCATTTTTTATGAATGCCGCCATTGATCAAAATGTGGAAAAATATATAAAAGCCAATGGTCTGGAACATTTGGTCGAACAAAAACTCAAAGAAAAATATGATGATAAAGGGTTGGAACGCCCCAAGTATCAAGGGAAATTACCCGAAGGAAATGACGGTTTGGGATTGCTGATGTTGGGAGTTACCGGAGATGAAATTTTGGATAAAGCAATCTACGAAAAAATTAAAAAAGAAACTATAGCACAAGTTCGTGGCACCATACAAGCCGATATTCTAAAAGAAGATCAAGCACAAAATACTTGTATTTTTTCTACCGAATTTTCCTTGCGATTGATGGGAGATATTCAAGAATATTTCATTGAAAATAATGTGCGAAATTTCTATTCGGTTTCCATTTCCGGCTATCATATTGCAGAAGCCGGTGCTAACCCGATTACGCAATTGGCTTTTACGTTGGCTAACGGTTTTACTTATGTAGAATACTATTTATCCAGAGGTATGGACATTAACAAATTTGCCCCTAACCTATCCTTTTTCTTTTCCAACGGAATGGATGCCGAGTATTCAGTCATTGGTCGTGTGGCAAGACGTATTTGGGCAAAAGCTATGCGTGAAAAATACGGTGCCAACAAACGTTCGCAAATGTTGAAATATCACATTCAAACCAGTGGACGCTCATTACACGCACAAGAAATAGATTTTAACGATATACGAACCACTTTGCAAGCTCTATACGCTATTTATGACAATACCAACTCTCTGCATACCAATGCCTATGACGAAGCTATTACCACTCCAACCGAAGAAAGTGTGCGCCGGGCAATGGCTATACAACTGATTATCAATAAAGAATTGGGCTTGGCAAAAAACGAAAATCCCATCCAAGGAAGTTTTATTATTGAAGAACTAACCGATTTGGTTGAAGAAGCTGTTTATGCTGAATTTGACAGATTAACTGAGCGTGGCGGTGTATTGGGAGCTATGGAAACCATGTATCAACGCAGCAAGATACAGGAAGAAAGTTTATATTACGAAACTTTGAAACATACAGGAAAATTGCCCATTATCGGAGTCAATACATTTTTAGGAAAAGATGGTAGCAAAACACAAATTCCGGGAGAAGTCATACGGGCAACAGAAGAAGAAAAACAACAACAAATTCAAACGGTAAGAAACTTACATAAAACTTACAAGGATATAACACCCCTTCAACTCGAAAAAGTCAAGAAAGCTGCCATTGAAAATCGTAATATTTTTGAAGAATTAATGGAAGTCTCCAAAACCGCATCATTGGGACAGCTTACAAGTGCTTTATTTGAAGTAGGCGGACAATATCGTAGGAATATGTAAAGTTTAGATTTTTTGATGAACATATTTGTAATATTCACAATGTAAATACAAGAAATTTAGGTTGATAAAAAATCATCCATACCAGATTGATATTCACCAAATGATATAAGTTTTCATCAATAAAGAAAGATTATTCAAAGTTATCATCATTTATTCGATACTTATAAAAATTTTATCAACATTGAAAGAAAATCCAAATTTATTTTATAATTTTATTTTTATAAAAAAACAACTTTTTCAATGAAAATCAATGAAGAAATTAAAACGGTTAAAGGTTTGCTAACCAAATATTTAGAAGAAAAAAAATATCGAAAGACTCCCGAGCGTTATGCTATATTGGAAGAGATTTATAAACTCAATGATCATTTTGATATAGATAGTCTATATAACATTTTCAAAGAAAAAAATTTTTCGGTTAGTAAGGCAACTATTTATAATACTTTGGAATTATTATTGGATGCAGGTTTGGTAAGAAAACATCAATTTGGCAAAGTGCAAGCATATTACGAAAAAGGCTTTTTTAACAAAAATCACGATCATATTATTATGATTGACGATTTTCAAATCATTGAATTTTGTGATCCCAGGATCGAACAGATAAAAAAAGATTTTGAAGAAGCAATGGGA
>JALSPZ010000331.1 GCA_026985675.1 Flavobacteriales bacterium | reverse complement strand
ACTTGCATTATTGTATTGATATTTTTTCAAAAACGATTGAATGGTTTTCTTAAATGGCTTGTCCCCTACTCTATTTCTTAACATTTGTATTACTCTTGCTCCTTTTTGATAATACGACAAACTCGAAGCGTTTTTGCGATGAATGGGAATGGTGTCGGTATTAGATGCCTCGATAATTTGCTTATCATATTTGTAAATTTCGTGCTGATAATAATCATCGCCAAAGATTAAACTATCGGTTAGACGAGCATAATATGTAGCAAAACCTTCGTGTAGCCAATGATCTTTACCGGATTTGCCAGTTACCCAATCGCCAAACCATTGGTGCGTTAGTTCGTGTGCTTGAACATTGACATAATTAACATCGTGAAATTCAATCGAATCCACTACATATCTATTTCCGTTAAAAGAAGTCGCCGAAACGTTTTCCATTCCTCCGTAAAGAAAATCACGGAGTGGAATTTGCTTGTAATTGACCCAAGGATATTGAACCCCGATTTCGTTTTCAATAAAATCAAAAATCTCTTTACTTTTATAGTAAGTTTTATTATTGTTTTTACGATTTTCATACATATAATTATAAACCGGTTTTCCCGAAGCCGAACGAATAGTATCCGGAGCAAATTTTCCAACGCCTACAAATATTAAATAAGCGGGAGCAGGTTTGTCCAACAAAAAAATATGTTTTTTGAAGCCGTTTTGGGTAGTTTTTTCCAAAGTTTTAACTCCGTTTGAAATCACTTGAAAAGCCGAATCGGTTGCAATGGATAATTCCCAGGTAAATTTATCGTTTTGATCATCATTAACGGGTAACCAATGCGAGTTGCGTTTTCCTTGTCCTTGTGTCCAAACCTGTTTAATTCCTTTTCCGTTCCAACCGACAAAATACATCGCCGACGTAGGAAATGCGTTGTATTCAATCTCTATTTTATATTTTTTATGTTTTTTAAATTTCTTTCGTATAACCAAATATTTATTGGAAAAATAATAGTTTTTGGAAAAAAAACCGGATTTTACATTTAAAATATTGAGATTTAATGCATCAAAAACTATGGAATCGGCATTTTTTTTCAAAATTATGGAATATTGCACATTACCCTCCACCGATTTTTGATAAGGATAAATTACCAAATCGGCATTCATCGATTGAATATCATAATTCTTGGAAAATTGTGCATTAAGCGAAAAAATCCCCCAAATAAAACCCAAAAAAAGTATCAAAAAATTTTTCATTTCACTCAAAATCTGCGTTTGTTTTTATCATTACAAGAAAATAAAATTTATTTATAAAAACAAATAATACAAATCAATAAAAATTTTACTTTGATGTTAATATAAAAATCAATTGAAAAATGATAATAATCATAAAATGATTAAAAATTTATTTCGGTTATACTTAAAATTCTCTAAATTAAAAATAATACGTTTTATGACTTTTATCAGATTTATTATAAAATTTAAAAAGCAGTTTTAAGCAACCAAAATAACAAAATTATGAGAAAAAATAATGATGAAAATTCAATTTTCTACAATGCGGAACCTTGGGAAAAATGGGAAAGTAAATTAGTAATAGG
>JALSPZ010000330.1 GCA_026985675.1 Flavobacteriales bacterium | reverse complement strand
CAAAAATGGGTTTGGCTTCTTTTACGGCATCCGAAGCGGCTCTATTGAGTAACAATAATCCTTGATCGGCTAAATTTCCCAAACCTATATTACGCAAAGTTTTATCAACTTTTTGCAATTCGGCGGGCAAAAGAATTTTTACCATTTGATCTTTGTAAAAACCGTCGGGTTGCATCAGTTGGGTAACTTCTTTGTCTATTCCTTTATCCAAAGCTTGTTTCAAACCGGATGCAATTTGTTCGTTGGATAATCCTTCTTGCGGTAGATTTTGAACTACTTGTTGCAATTCGGCACAAGATGATAGCAATGTTATTGTGAATAAAACCACCAAGTTTTTAAAAAAAATATTTTTCATTTGAATTGTTTTTTTATTATAACAAAGTTATACATTTTTATATTACAAAAAAACCTTCGAAATAAATTTGAAGGTCTTTTTCAATAATAATATCAATTAATGGCTAAGCTTTTTTCTTAGTTACCAACTCGATTACCCTATCTGCTATTTTATCTTGAATACCTTGGTTAAGATGACTGGTAAAGCCTACGCAAGAATTATTAATTTCACCCAAAACATAGGCATCGTTTCCGTTTTCATCCCAATCGAGCATAAAATCTGCCGTCCATATAAGCGGTGCGTCATGCCCCCCGAGTTTTTCCATAATTTCCGGCAATCTTCCCAAAAACATATTGACTAATTTGCTCCATTTTTCGGGTCTGTCGTAAGTATATTTTGCACCGGAAAATAAAGTGGCTGAAAAAGCGTCGGCAGAATCGGCAGGTTTTTTATGCACTACAAAAATAGGTTGTTCTCCTACCATTAAAATTCTTATTTCTCCTTCTTTGATACGGGGCATAAAACGCATATCCACCAACATTCCGTTATCTCCTACAATATATTGTGTAGCAAATTCCATAAAATCTTCCAATGTGCGATATTCTACGTGATTATCTTTGGCTTCGGTAAGTTTTAATTTGGTATCCAGAGGCAAAGTGTCTCCGGGTTTATACGGGCGTTCATCAATAACTTGTACACGCCATATCCCTTCACCTGTTGAACCTCTGTTTTGTTTGAGAACCCTTTCGCCGTAAGAAATACTTTTGGGAAAAGTCTTTTTAAAATCTTCCACTGTATAATAGGCATAAGTATCTTCGGGAACCAAACCGGTTCCTACCAATTTTACCAAAGCATCTTTTGCCCCCAAATCTTGCATAACATCGGGGTGTGAAAATCCTTCCAAGCCTGCATCGGATAATTTACGTAAAGTTTCAAAAAATATTTTTTCTCCCGAAGGGATAGTACCGGGATTCACACGAGTGATATACGCATCATATCTGTTTTTGGCATACTCGTATATCTTGTCTGCCCATTCGTCTCTAAATTTTAGAATATCTACATCCCAACCTCTTTCGCGTAAAGCATTAGCTATGGGTATGGTATCTTTTCTATGTCCATCCAGACCTTTGTCCGAACCACCTTCGGCTTCAAAAATTACAATTCTTTGTTTCATAGTTTTTGTATTTGGTTATTTGTTGTAAATATACCGATTTTGTTTGACACAAACAAAGATTTTAGACTTATTTTCCAAATTTTCCATATTCAATACCTTCGGAATATGGAACGGGTATACCTGCATCAGCAAGTGCTTGTTTTAATCTTTGATGTGCTTCAAAAGTTACCGGCCAATATTCGTCCGGATGAACATAGGGTCGTACCATTACCAAAATACTATGGGAATCAAAATCGGCAATTCCAATATCTGGTTTGGGGTCTTCCAATACGCCCGGAACTTGCCTGATAGTTTTTTCCAATAAAGGTTTTATTTTCGAAAAATCTTCTTCATAAGGAATATGCACGTCAATTTCCAATCGGATTAAGCCTTTTTCGGAATAATTGGTAACGATATCGTCGGTAATTTTAGAGTTGGGAATAATCATTACTTTTTGTCCCGGAGTTATCAATTTGGTATTAAAAATTTTAATTTCCACCACACGTCCAAACTTTTCACCGATTTGTATCCAATCCCCCACTTTGTAAGGTTTCAAAGTCAAAATTAAAATTCCCGATGCAAAATTTCCCAAACTTCCTTGCAGTGCCATACCTACGGCAAAACCAACGGCAGCTATTAAAGCCATAAGACCGGATAAATCGGCACCTAAAATAGTTAAAACAATAAAAAAAACAACAACTTTTAAGGTAACATCAATAATGTTTAATAAAAATGGACGCAGATTATCCGATACTTTGGCTTTGATAAATAATTTTTCTATTGCGGCATGAATTTTTTTAACAATTTTTAAACCAATCCATAAAACAATAGCGGCTATCACGATTTTGGCTCCATATTTTATAATGAAAGCCAAAATTGAATCGAAATCAATATTATATTCTTTCTTAAAAAACTCTTTCATGTTTTACTTTTTTCTGTTTTTTATCATTTGTTCCAAAGCATCCCACATTTCTTCGGAGATTTTATCCAATTGATTAAATTCTCCTGCTCCATACAACCATTCCCCTCCATCAATTGTAACTACTTCTCCATTGATATATGCCGAAAAATCGCTCACTAAATAAGCAGCCAAATTGGCTAATTCCTGATGCTCTCCTACTCTTTTTAGTGGGATTTTTTTTGCCGGATCAAATTTGTCACGCAAATCACCAGGCAATAATCGATCCCAAGCACCTTTGGTTGGAAAAGGTCCCGGAGCTATTGCATTAGTACGAATTCCGTATTTTGCCCATTCCACCGCCAAAGAACGCGTCATTGCCAACACACCGGCTTTTGCTGTTGCAGAAGGCACCACAAAAGCTGAACCTGTCCATGCATAAGTTGTTACGATATTTAATACCGTCGCAGGTTTTATTTTATGTTCAATCCAATATTTTCCCAAAGCTAATGTCATATTTTTCGTCCCTTTCAAAACTATATCAATTATAATATCAAAAGCATGCGCAGAGAGTCTTTCGGTCGGACTGATAAAATTTCCGGCAGCATTATTAACTAAACCGTTGATTTTCCCAAATTTATCTAAACTTTGTTTTAAAACATTATTAACTTGTGCATAATCTCTAACATCACAAGCAATCGGGAAAACTTCACCACCAGTATTTTTATGTAATTCATCGGCAGTTTTAGTTAATTTTTCTATATTTCTGGAAGTAATCACAACTTTTGCTCCAAGCTCTAAAAAGTATCGGGACATTGACTTTCCTAGACCACTACCGCCACCTGTTACAATTATAGTTTTGTCTTTTAATGTCCCCGGACATAGCATTGATTGAGTATATTGCATATAGCTTTTTTTTTAAGTCTATGCAAAAATAAAAAAATATATATGTAAAAAATGATTTTAAGTGTTTTTTAACGAAAAAAGTTAAAGAAGTATTTATAAAATTTCCGCAACTTCATTTCTAATATATTCCAAAGCAAAATCTGTAGGTAATTCGTTATCGGCAGATTTTAATAAAATGGTTTTTTGTAATTCCTTAGCACTTTTTATTTCATCATTTTCCGCTATATTTCTAATAAAAAATATAATAGCATTTTTGCCGGTTTTAATCATTTCCCATGCTTTGGAAGAAATATAAATTTGTTGACTAAGGTTATGTTCAAATTCACCTTCAATTTGAAAAATCAGAGCATTGAGGTATTCATCTTTTGAAAGATTTTTTACCGGAACATTTTTGATTAATTGCAAGGGGGATATTCTTTCCAAAAAAACAGCTAATCTTTCGTAAGCTTGCATTCTTACAGGAATAGAATATTGCTTCAATTCTCTTTTAGCCAGTAAAATTTGTTTTTTTTCTTCATGGATAAAAAACCGGTTTAAGAAATAGTAAGTTACATATCCGGTTACGGCAGCAGGTAGTGCATATTTTAATCCTTCCAGGATTTGATCAAAATATTCCATTGTTTTTTAGGCAAAAGTATATAAAAATATCTTACTTTTCCAATTCAATGATAAAAAAATGACCTTTAAAATCAGCATGAAAAATAAATTTATGTTCGGTAAGCTCTTTAATCAAGCATTTAACCTGCATTCCTTCAACTTCAATGGTAAATGTTCTGGGAGATAAAAATTTATATCGGTATTTTTCGATTCTATTACCATATAAAGCATATATGTTAAAAGGACTAAAAACCAAATCAACTGCTTGATAACGAGCTTCATCCGAAGTCAATCCGGTTTCATATATACTTTTTAAAGTCCATTGAACATTTAAAATTTTAGCCAAGGTTTCTTTAAGATTTTTTTGAGATAAGATTTTTTTTTCGTCGGGTATGTTGATATTACTGGTCATTTTCATATAAATTTCAAATGCAAAAATCTTGCCAAAATAGATTTTTTGGTATTTTTTTATTACCTCAAAAAATTATTTTTAAAAAATATAGTTTAAAAACATAACAAATAAAATTAATTATTTTCTTTGAATCTTGGAATAGAGATAAACTCATCAAGATTGACAGCGCTTTTATAAGCTTGATGAGTTTGCGGTGAACTATCGACTCTTAAATCAATAATATCTCCATTTTCATCCGGCCAAGCTTCATTCCAATAACTTATTGCATGTATTTTTCCACTATAAGAATTACCTTGAATAACGGATAAAATTGCCTGTCTTATCCAATCGGCTTTTTCTCCGGAGGTATTTGTTTCATAAGTCCCGAATTCTAGTAAAGCAATGGGTTTGCCCGAAGGAGAAATATGAGAAATTTCATACCAATTTTGTGATAACTTATCCCTAAAACTTATAAGCGGTTCATCAGGTCCCAATGAACCATATACACTCATTCCTATCCAATCGATATAATCATCTCCGGGATAATAATATTTCATTTGATTCCAATTGGTGTCGGGATCATTTTCTACATTTACATGAAAGAACCAAGTAATATTCTCGGCACCTTCTTCCCTACAAATACGAATAAACCGCCGATAGGTATCTCTGAATTTTTCGGGTCCGTCAAATTTATCCGGATCGCCATATCCCGTTTTATTTCCTGCACCATTCCATTGTCCATTCCACGGAAACCAAAAACCATTCATCTCCGTCCCGAATTCTGCTAACAAAGGTATTTTGGTTGCCTTGGCTTGCCTCGCCCAATTTCTGATATCTTCATCATAATATCCCGAGATAAATTTATCCAAAGTATAAACCGGATCGGCTATTCCTTCTTGAAATTGTGAACGAGCCATCATTCTAATAAACGGAACTTTTCCCGCTTGTCGGATGATTTCCACTTCTTGCTGTGGAAAATGTATTCCTCCTTGTGTTGGCAACCAATTATTTGAAAAATATACCCAAGTAACGGGTTTCCCGGTAAGGTTCTCAAAATGAGTAATACTATCGGCTGCTACGTGATCTTCCGTATCATCAAAATCTGGATAAGCCGAATGATAAATTTTATTTGCAATAGGAACTTGCAGTTTAAAAGAAAGCTTTTCTGAATGTTTTTCTTTTTTACATGCCGAAACAAAAAGCAGTATAATCAGTATGTTTGTTTTAATAAAATTTATCATATATATTTAATAAACGAAATTATTAAAGATATAGTTTATTATTTGTTTATTATTTTGAAAAAATTTTATTAGCCAAACGCAAACCGATAAAAACAAAAACAGCAAAAACCAAACTACTGAATGCCAACTGCATACCTCCCGAAATAATATGTCCACTGGTACAACCTCCTGCCATTCTTGCGCCGAAAATCAATATAAAACCACCGATAAATGATTGTATTAATCTGTTTTTTTTATTAATTCCTTGCCCAATTCCACAGGTTTTGATTTGAAAATCTTTTTTTATCAAAGCGCCTATTAATCCTGCAATAAATGCTCCGGATAAAAAGATAACTTCCCAACTTCCGGGTCGGGATATTTTTTGAAAATATATACCGGTATTCCCAACTAATTTATCTGTAAAATAAGGATAAGCAGTAGAAGCTCCTATCGGACGATTGGTAGTAAAATGCAAAAAAACAATCGTGTTGAGAACGGCTAATAAAATACCTGAAATTATCCATTGATGCCCTGTATCCAATTTATTATTTTTTATTTTAAAACTGATATAAATTATCATCAAACCCAAAATAAATACCAAAATTGCATACCATACCCAATGATTTTTCATAATTGAATATAAGGATATTTTACCCAAGTCGGGACCTAAAAAACTTTGAATTTCATCAAAAAATACTGAAAAAACCCAACCACTGATTAATCCTCCCAATATTCCGGTAATGGCATCTATTGCTCCTTCTCCTGCTGAAATTGCCAAAGTCCCGGGACAATATCCCAGAATTGCCATTCCTATACCGAAAATTATTCCGCCGGCTATTACGCCCAAGGCAACAAAAGGTTTGATGTGAAAACTTGCCCAACCCGCTTGAATTGCCAACATCAACAAAATTGACCCCACGCCAATGGTCAGCAAAATGGTCTTTAATACGGTGTTATCCTGAAAACCGGCTTGTCCACTAATAACTTCATATCGATTGAGACGTGCGTATTGCAAAATAAAACCGAAAAGCAATCCGAATATAAAAATGATAATAAAATCTGTCATAAGAAATAAATTTTAAAAATTTACTTCAAAGAACGTATGATTTTAGCGGTAATCAAAATACAAATAAGTTACTATCAATAATCAAAAGTTATAATAAGTGAGTTCGATTAATAATTAAATCAAATTTCTTTTGTTTTTTCCTTTAAGGTATCTAAGCATCTTAAAGGTATTTTATTTTTATCCGAATTATATTATTCCTCAATTTATTGATTATCATAAAGTTAATGCATCAAAAAAAAACTCCCGAATAAATCGGGAGTCAAACAACACAAAATTGCAATGTCAGAAACAAACGCAATATCTTTATTTATTTTTATTTAGGATATGATCCAAACTGTATTTGCCGGCACCAAAAGCAAAAAGAGTAAATAACATAATGGCATAATACAAAGGAATCTCAAATCCGTTATTTCCCGCTTGAAACCCATTTCGCAGATGCACCGTAGTAATGGCAACAAACATTACAAAAATCAAAAGCAAAGAAATAATTCGGGTGCCAAATCCGAGAATTAATAAGATAACTCCGAGTAATTCGGTTGTACCTGCCAAATAAGCATTCAAATACGGAAACGGATATCCCAAGTCTTTAAACCAATCACCTATGGCATGAATATCTTTCCATTTCATCATAGCCGGTTTATAAAAACCAAAAGCTAAAATTAAGCGCAAGAACAATAAAGCTAAACTTTG
>JALSPZ010000329.1 GCA_026985675.1 Flavobacteriales bacterium | reverse complement strand
CATATCGGTTCGGGAGCGGTTATTATTCCCAATATAAAAATTGGCAAATGGGTAACCATCGGAGCAGGAGCCGTAATTATTAAAGATATTCCCGATGGAGTTACGGTAGTTGGAAATCCGGGTAGGATTTTGGAAAAATAGTTCCAAATCGCAATATTTATATGAATTTTGCGGATTAATCCGCAAAATTTCATAACTTTTTTCTATTTAAACAGAAAAATATCCATACTTTTTCCGATTAGAAATAAGTTCTCATATATCAAATCGCAAAATTTATATAAATATTGCGGGGAAATTCGCAAAATTTGTATTATATTTGCGATTATAAATAATTATAATTTTTTATGATTAAACGGATATTACAAAATAAAATTAAGAATGAATTATTTAAATCAAAAGCTATTATTATTTTTGGACCGCGTCAAGTGGGCAAAACGACCTTGTTGAAAGAGATTAGTAAAAATTTTGATAAAGTACAATGGTTTAACGCAGACGAAGTTGAAGTTCAAGCGCTATTTGAAAAAGCTTCCTTATCAAATTTTAAAAGTTTTTTAAAAAAAGAACATCTTGTTATAATTGATGAAGCGCAAAATATACCCGATATCGGAATCAAACTAAAAATAATTGTTGATAGTATGCCTGATATTCAACTTTTGGTCAGTGGGTCATCATCTTTTGAGTTAGCCAATACTATCAATGAACCTTTGACCGGACGTAAATTTGAATATCTTTTATTTCCTCTATCTTTTGAAGAATTAGTCAATCAAAAAGGCTTGTTTGAAGAATATAAAATGTTAAAACAACGTTTGGTTTATGGATATTACCCTGATGTTGTAACCCATTTGAGCAACTCACGTAAAATATTAAAATCATTGACTACCAGTTATTTGTATAAAGATATTTTAAAATGGAATAGAATTAAAAAACCGGATAAACTTGTAAAATTGTTACAAGCATTAGCTTATCAAATCGGAAATCAAGTCTCCTATAACGAATTGGGACAAATTGCGGGTTTGGACAACGAAACCGTTGAAAATTATATCCAACTTTTGGAACAAGCTTTTGTGATTTACAGATTACCTTCTTTTAGTAGAAATTTAAGGAATGAATTAAAAAGAACACGTAAAATATATTTTTATGATAATGGAATTCGTAACGCCATCATTGAAAACTATAATCCCATTGAATTGAGAAACGATGTGGGAGCCTTATGGGAAAATTTTATCATTGCCGAAAGAATGAAGTATATTAATTATCACGACATTTATACCAATCGTTATTTTTGGCGTACACATTCGCAACAAGAAATCGATTATATTGAAGAACGCGACGGAAAATTATATGCCTTTGAATTCAAATGGAATACCCGAAAAAAATATAAATTTCCCAAAAAATTCATTGAAGCATATCCCGAAAACGAAACGAAAATTATTACCCCTGAAAATTATTATGAATTTATAACCGATATAAAAAATGAATAAACAAAAAATATGGCTTTCATCCCCACATATGGGAGGAACGGAACAAAAATACGTGCAAGAAGCTTTTGATACCAATTGGGTCGCTCCGTTAGGACCTAATGTAAACG
>JALSPZ010000328.1 GCA_026985675.1 Flavobacteriales bacterium | reverse complement strand
ATTTCCCACGATGACGAACGAATTCTAATGGACGGCATCACACTCACCGATAGCATTCCCTCCTATCTCAATGCGCTATTGGACGTAAAACCCGGAAAAATCAAAGCTTACAACATTATTACCAATAGAGCGGCTTTATATTTTTCATTGGGTTTTAAAAATTTCAATTTGTTCTACCAAAGTTTTTTGGAACAACTCGACAAAAAAGAAAAATACAACTTACGCAAACAAACCAAAAGTTTGGAAAAATATCTGGGAATCAATTTACAAAAAGATTTATTCGATTGGATTGGACAGGAAATCGCCCTGGTAAAAATAAACACCCGAAACAAACAACGCCCCGAAGATGTTTTGTTGCTCATACAAACATCGGATATGGACGATGCCCGAGACGGATTAAACAATATCACCGAAAAACTACGCAAAAGAAGTCCCGTAAAATTCAAAAAACATAATTATAAAAATTTGGAAATCAATTATTTATATCAAAAAGGATTTTTTAAATTATTACTTGGAGATTTGCTAAAAAAAATAGACAAACCCTATTTTAGTTACATAGAAAATTATGTTGTTTTTTCAAATTCGGAAAAAGTATTAAAAGATTTCATCGACGATTATATCAAGGGAAATACCCTTTCGCATAATCCCGATTTTATGGATTTTAAAGATGAATGGCAAACTAAAGCCAATTTGAATTTGTATGTTTTTATGCCCAAATTCTATAAAATTTTGGAAAAAGATTTGGATACCGAAGCTCGTCAAGCGCTGGAAGAAAAGAAAAATTTCTTGTTGAGTATGAGCCGTATCGATTTTCAGCTAATTTCCAAAGATGATATTTTCAAAACCCGTGTGCTTATTGACCACGACGAAAAAGCTTTACAAAAAGAACAAGCGATGGAAATTGTCAACAAAACCGACGAAAGCGTTCACAACAAATATTACGAAGATTTGCAATTCAAAATATTTTTTCCCGACAGTCTCCAAGTCGCCGACGGTAAATACAAACAATTTTATGATGATGGCAAGACTTTAAAAATAGAAGGAAAAATAAAAGACGGATTAACCCAAGGAATTTGGCGAACATTTTATCCCGATGGAAAGATTAAAAGTGTAGTAAATTATGATGACGGCGAAGTAAACGGAGAAGCTTTTTTCTATTTTGACAAATCTCCCGAAACCAAAATGGCGGAAATGACTTTTGACGATGATTTATTGGAAGGATTATACACGGAATATTGGAAAAACGGAGCTGTAAAAGCCGAATTGGAATACAAAAACGGAAAACTACACGGCAAAGCCAAATATTATTATCCCGACGGCAAACTGAAAATAGAAGGAAAATATAAAAAAGGGGAAAAAAAAGGCAAATGGATTTTCTACGATAAAAAAGGAAAAATAATCGATAAAAAACGATATTCGGGATTTATATTTTAACCGATTGTCTTAACAAAAAGAAAAACGATTTAAAAAATAGCATCTCGATACAATTTTTCTCGCTCACTCGAAAAATCACTCGATGTGACAGGGCGTTGTAAAATAACGTAATGTCTTCCGATAGCTATCGGAATCGAGTGAAAATGTGAGGAACA
>JALSPZ010000327.1 GCA_026985675.1 Flavobacteriales bacterium | reverse complement strand
GGACAAGATTGAGACAAAATAGGGCTGAATCACCCAAAAATAAGTCAAAAAAAATTATTAATTATTGATTATCAATAGATTAACTTTTTTTGGAAAATTAGGGTCGAAGACAGGACGTATTGTCACTTCGAGTGTTCCATTGACGCAGGAAATGGAATGTATCGAGAAGTCACATCGAGTGATTTTTTGAGTGAGCGAGAAAAATTGTATCGAGATGCACATCGAGTGATTTTTATGAGTGTGCGAATAAAAATTGTATCGAGAAGTCATTATTCAAATTGTTTTTAGGAGATTAACAAAGTTTTGATATTTTCCTAAAATTCAAATTCTTTTAATAACTTTCACAATCCGCTCCCTATCCGCATCTGTCAAATTACTACCGCTGGGCAAGCAAAGTCCGCGATTGAACAAATCTTCCGAAATGCCATTGGTGTAGGCGATTTCGTTTGTAAAAACCGGTTGCAAGTGCATCGGTTTCCAAAGCGGACGACTTTCGATATTTTCTTTTGCCAATGCCAAACGTATTTTTTCACGGGTTTCATAAGCATCCGTTAATATTGTCGTTAGCCAGCGATTGGTAAAGACATTTTCGGGTTCTTGTAAAAATTCAAAACCCAATCCGCCCAATTCTTTTTGGTAAAAATCAAAATTGGCACGACGAGCTTTTACTCTATCATCCAAAACTTCCATTTGCCCACATCCGATACCTGCCACAATATTACTCATACGATAGTTATACCCAATCTGCGAATGTTGATAATGCGGTGCATCGTCTCTGGCTTGTGTTGCCAGAAAAACCGCTTTTTGCTTGTCCTCAATTGTTTTGGTAACCAAGGCGCCACCACCCGAAGTCGTGATGATTTTATTGCCGTTAAAGGACAAAATTCCGTAATCACCCAGTGTTCCGCATTTATGTCCGTTATAAGCGCTACCCAAAGCTTCGGCGGCATCTTCAATCACGGGAATATCATATTTTTGAGCAATGGCATTTATTTCATCCATTTTGGCAGGCATTCCATACAGATGCACCACTACGATGGCTTTGGGTTTTTTGCCTTTTTTGGTTTCGGCAATAATGGCAGTTTCCAGCAATTCCGGCTCCATATTCCACGTATCTTTTTCGCTGTCTATAAATATTGGTTTTGCACCTAAATAAACTATCGGATTAGCGGAGGCGATATGTGTATTGGATTGAATCATCACACTATCGCCGTTTTTGACACCTAACATAACCAAAGCTAGATGTATAGCCGCAGTTCCCGAGTTTAGAGCCACTACTTTTGAATTTCGTTTTAAAACTTTTTCCAATTCCGCTTCAAAAAAATCTATTTGCTGACCAACCGGAGCTACCCAACCGGAAGCAAAAGCATCTTTGATATATTTTAGCTCCGAACCACTTAAATGAGGTGGCGAGAGGTATATTTTTTGTTTATTCACAATGTATTATTTTAATTTTTAAATGTAATAAATTCTTCAAAATTATCAGGTGTTATTATTTTTACAACGGCATCCGGATAGGTATTTAAAAAAGTTTTCGGTATTTTTGTTTTGGTATTTTTGTTCCATTTGAATTCATACGCATATATTTT
>JALSPZ010000326.1 GCA_026985675.1 Flavobacteriales bacterium | reverse complement strand
ATTATGCTGGCAAATTATGTAACCGTGATACTTTGGATTTTGTTTTTCAATATTGAATTTGACCTTAAAGTATTGATAGCCATCAAAATAATTATTGATGTCATTTTTGTTTTAATCACCAATAGATTTTATAAAAATAAACTTTCATTTTTATGGTTATTATTATCTTCGTTGTTGTATCCATTGTATGTGTCAATGCTTTTGTTACTCTCTTTTTATGGAAGATATGAATGGAAAAACAATAAATATAAACTTTGAGCGTTTAAAAGTAAATAATTAAGAGTATTTTTTGTTGTTTACGTCAACAAAATATATATTTTTGCAAAATTATTTTATAAAAAATTTACAATTATGAACACACAAGCACAATCAGGAGGAAATTCAGGCATCTTAAAAGCAATTGTTATTGTTTTAGGTTTAGCACTATTAGGTTTAGGTTATTACACCTACCGGGATCACAAAGAATTACAATCTCAAAACCTTTTGCTGGCAGACCAAAAAGAGCAAATGATTAATGAATTGGACGGATTAAAAGTTGATTATGACAACAAAATTAAAGAAAATTCGGAATTGTCAGGAAAAGTTGATGAAGCCAAAAAACGCATCGATGATTTGATTAAGGAAATTAGTAAACAGAAAAAAATTACCGGTGCTGTTATACACAAATATAAAAGGGAAATAGCTAAGCTAAAAGCCCAGCGTGATGAGTTGTATAAAGTAGCCGATTCATTGAGATTGCTTAATGAACAAATCACAATGGAAAATGACACGCTTAAAACAAACCTTTCAAGACAAAAGCAGTTTAATGATACGCTTTTAGACAAAAACGAAAAACTTTCAAAAACTTTGAATAAAGCCAAAATTTTATATCCTACAAATATCGTTGGAACAGGAGTAAAAATCCGAAGTAGCGGAAAGGTTATCGAAACTTCCAGAAAATGGCGAACACAACAAATTCGTGTATGTTTTACTGTGCCCAAAAATGATATTTTAGAGTATGGCAAACAAGATTTTTACATCAGAGTTGTAAATCCTAAGGGTGTTGTTTTAGGTTCGCAAGATCAAATTGATGTTGATGGAAGTAGCGTTAAAATCAGTTCGTCGGAAGAAGTTGTATATGAAAATAAAGCCCTACAAGTTTGTAGTTTTGTCAAACCGGCTGACCGTAAAAAAGACATTGTAAAAGGCGATTATACCATTGAAATCTATCAAAATGGTGTTAAAGTCGGCTCTTCACATATGATATTGAAATAATTTCGATTAAAAGTTAAAAAAATAATTAAAAAACTGCCATAATTATGGCAGTTTTTTGTTATTTCTAAATACTGTATTTTTTTATTGCCTTAGCATAACTACTAGGAGACATTTGCTCATATTTTTTAAAAATCCTATTAAAATAACTTACATTATTAAATCCTGACATATATGCCACATCTGAAATTTGCCGATTATTTTCAGCTAATAATTTTTTTGCAAAATTAACTCTTTCAGAGTTGATGTAGTCAACAGGTGAAATGCCCAAAGTATTTTTAAATTGTTTAAAAAAATGAGAAGTACTCAGGCAAGCTATTTCCGCCAATGAATCAACAG
>JALSPZ010000325.1 GCA_026985675.1 Flavobacteriales bacterium | reverse complement strand
GTTCATTTGGGATATATCAAAGACGGCGAAAGAATATTAGACGAAGTATTGGTAACAATATTCAAAAATCCGCATTCATACACCGGCGAAGATGTAGCGGAAATATCCGTTCACGGTTCGGCTTATATACAACAACAAGTCATCAATCTATTTCTAAAAAACGGCATACGACAAGCAAAGGCGGGCGAATTTACCTTGCGGGCATTCCTCAACGGAAAAATGGATTTATCACAAGCCGAAGCCGTTGCCGATTTAATAGCCTCCGACAGCCAAGCATCGCACGAATTGGCACTACAACAAATGCGCGGCGGATTTTCAAACGAAATAAAAAAACTACGCGACCAACTCATACATTTTGCATCGCTCATAGAATTGGAACTCGATTTTGCCGAAGAAGACGTCGAATTTGCCGACCGAAAACAATTCCGAGAACTCATACAAACCATCAAAAACACCCTCAAAAAACTCACCGACAGTTTTGCCCTCGGCAATGTGCTTAAAGAAGGTGTCCCCGTAGCAATCATCGGAGAACCCAACGTCGGAAAATCCACCCTACTCAACGCCCTACTCAACGAAGAACGAGCCATAGTCTCCGATATAGCCGGTACCACAAGAGATGTTATAGAAGACGAATTGATTTTGGAAGGCATCCGTTTCCGTTTCATAGACACCGCCGGCATACGTCAAGCAAAAGACGAAATCGAAAAAATCGGTATCCGAAAAACATTTGAAAAAATCGCACAAGCCCAAGCCATTATCCTGATGACAGACGCCTGCACTTGGAACACACAAGCCAATTGCCATACACCCGAGCATCAAAAAAAATTGGATAATTTTAAACAGCAATTAAACAAACTGCAACAGGATTATCCCGACAAAAAAATCATAGTAGTCGTTAACAAAACCGATTTGTTAAACCGAAAAAACATCCATTTCGATCAACAAAAATATATCGTGATCCCCCTTTCCGCACAAACACAAACCGGCATCGACCGTCTAAAAACAGAATTGGTAACTATGGTCAAAAAAGGACAAATATCCACCGATGACATCATAGTCTCCAACGCCAGACATTATCAGGCACTCAACGAAGCCTTACAAGCCATAATCAACGTAGAAGAAGCATTGGCAAACAATATTTCAACCGACCTGATGACCATAGACATACGCACCGCCTTGCATAGTTTGGGCGAAATCACCGGAAGCATCACCACCGACGACTTGCTCGACAACATTTTCAGGAATTTCTGTATAGGCAAATAAACCCATCAAACCAACTTCCCCTTATAAAATCGCACTATTATCGTTTTTTTACAATAAGGGCGCGCCCCTTCCGAAAACCAGCAAAAACACACCCCCAGCCCCTCTCGTAGAGGGGAGCTTGGTTTTTCGTAAAATAGAAAATTTTGTTTGCTTTAAGTAATTAAATTAGTCGTTAAATTAAAAATTACGTAAAAAAAATTAAGACACAATACCTCTTTTCAAAGAAGCTTGGCATTTCATTAAACAGAACGAAAAAATTTTTGTAGCATTTTGTTTAAAAACTAATTAAGGTATTGTTTTTCAGAGTGTTGTTGGCTAAGGCTCATAGTTCCCCTCTATAAGAGGGGCTAGGGGTGTATCTGTTCAACCTAACGAAATATTACTAAAAAAACACAAATCCACGAATTAACCATTAACAATTAACCATTAAACAAATAATCACTATTTTTGCATTAAAATTTAATTATATGTCTATAAATCGAATCATGGATCCCATTGGCAAGATAATGGGGTTACGTTACAAATCACACCCTTGGCACGGAATAAATATCGGTAAAAATGCCCCCGAAAGCCTTATGACTTTTATTGAAATGGTGCCTACCGATACAGTAAAATATGAAGTGGACAAAGAAAGTGGCTATTTACGCATCGATCGTCCCCAAAAATATTCCAATGTAGTTCCTTCCCTTTATGGATTTATCCCGCAAACCTATTGCGGAAAAAAAGTAGCCGAATTTGCCAATGAAAAAACCAAACGCACCGATATCATTGGCGACCACGATCCCTTGGATATTTGCGTATTGACCGAAAAAGAAATCGTTCACGGCGATATTATAGTTTCTGCTCGTCCCATTGGTGGATTTAGAATGATTGACAAAAACGAAGCCGATGACAAAATCATTGCGGTTTTGGAAGGAGACACTTTGTTTGACCAATATCAAGACGTATCCGAACTACCGCAATTAATCGTAGATCGTTTAAAACATTATTTTCTGACTTATAAAGACTTACCCGGCAATCCGAGCAATGTGGAAATTACCGACACCTACGGAAAAGATGAAGCCATTGAAGTCATCCAACGTTCAATGGAAGATTATCGGGAAAAATTGAATAACCTAAACTCCCTGATTGGATAAAACTTGATGCCATACACTCACTAGAATGTTCTCCAATTAGCGTCGTAGTCAGTTCAAGTGAAAATACGACGATAGGAGTTAAGACTGAATGTCAGTTTGAGTGAAAATGCGAAGTATGAGCATTTTTGTATCGAGAACCTTGTCAGTTCGAGTGTTTTTGCTGACGATAGGAAGTAAAAATGTATCGAGAACCCATATCGAGAACATCATCCCCCGATAGCTGACGGAAGAATGTATTTTACCAAACTAAAATTGCTACAAAATATGCTTATGCGCATGATATGACGACCGCACCAAAGGACCGCTTTCCACAAAACGAAAACCCATTTCCAAACCGATTTTTTCGTAACGTTTAAACTCATCCGGATGGGGATAACGTTCAACCGGCAAATGTTTCGGACTCGGTTGTAAATATTGCCCGATAGTCATCACATCCACTCCTGCCCTACGCAAATCTTTCATTGTTTCAATTACTTCCTCCTCCGTTTCTCCCAAACCTAACATAATTCCTGACTTTGTTCGTTTGACTCCCTGTTTTTTCAGATATTCCAAAACAAACAAACTTCGTTCATATTTAGCTTGTTTTCTCACTTGTTTGGTCAATCGCCTGACGGTTTCCAAGTTATGCGAAACCACTTCGGGCATCACTTCAATGATTATATCCAAAAGCTCGGTTTTTCCTTGAAAATCGGGAATAAGCGTTTCAATAGTAATTCCGGGATTCAATTCTCTGATTTTTCTTACCGTTTCCGCCCAAATATTAGCTCCGCCGTCTGGCAAATCATCTCTATCAACGGAAGTAATTACCGCATGTTTTACTCCCATCAATTGAATGGATTGAGCAACTTTTAGCGGTTCTTCCAAATCGGCAGGCAATGGTCTCCCTGTCAAAACATTGCAAAAACCGCAAGAACGCGTGCAAATATTCCCTAAAATCATAAAAGTAGCTGTTCCCTCTCCCCAACATTCACCCATATTCGGACATCTGCCACTGGTGCAAATGGTATGTAATTGATGTGTCTCTACAATCTTATTTAACTTTTTGAAATTATCCCCCGTAGGCAATTTCACCTTTAACCAATGCGGCTTACGAACGATATTTTTTTTCTTTACTTCCATAAAACAAAAATACATTAAAATTAAATTAAAGTCATAATTATCTAAGAAAAGTATCTTTTGTTAATAACTCCTAATCAACAAACCCATAAATCAACAATTAATACTTTGTATCCCTTTATGTTGTCAATATCTATAATCGCCTTCCCATTTTTCTTACCATCATTTCTTTCCAAATTTTAAAATCGCCATCCAAAATATGTTTCCGGGCTTCTCTAACCAACCAAAGATAAAAGCCCAAATTATGAATACTGGCAATTTGTTTACCCAAAAATTCGTTGGAAGCAAACAAGTGTCGCAAATAAGCTTTGGTATAATCCGTATCCACAAAAGTAATCCCCATAGGATCTATCGGCGAAAAATCATCTTTCCATTTGGCATTTTTTATATTGATGGTCCCTTCCGAAGTAAAAAGCATTCCGTTTCTGGCATTTCGTGTAGGCATCACACAATCAAACATATCCACTCCCAAGGCAATATTTTCCAAAATATTAACCGGAGTTCCCACTCCCATCAAATAACGCGGCTTATCTTGCGGCAAAATATCACAAACCAATTCCGTTATTTCATACATTTTTTCCGCAGGCTCACCCACCGATAAGCCGCCGATAGCATTACCATCTGCATTTTTTGAAGCAATATATTCCGCCGACTGCACCCGTAAATCCTTAAAAGTGCTTCCTTGCACAATAGGAAACAAACTCTGCTCATAACCATATTTGGGCGGCACTTTATCCAAATGTTCAATACACCTGTCCAGCCATCTGTGCGTCATTTCCATAGACGATTTGGCATATTTATAATCCACCGGATAATCCGTGCATTCATCAAAAGCCATAATGATATCCGCCCCGATACTTCTTTGAATTTCCATAACCCTTTCGGGCGAAAAAAAGTGATAAGAACCGTCGATATGCGATTTAAACTTTACCCCTTCTTCCGTAATTTTTCTTCGGTCTGACAGCGAATACACCTGAAAACCGCCGCTATCGGTCAAAATATTTCTATCCCAACCCATAAATTTATGCAGTCCGCCGGCTTGTTCCAGAATTTCGGTTCCCGGACGCAAATACAAATGATAAGTATTCCCCAAAATAATATCCGGATTAATATCCTGTTTCAATTCCCGTTGATGTACCGCTTTGACCGTTCCCACGGTCCCAACCGGCATAAAAATCGGTGTTTCAATCGGTCCGTGGTCTAAAAGAATAGTTCCGGCACGCGCTTTTGTATCCGCATCCTTCTTAACAATTTTAAAATCCATATACACTCAAAAATTTCTTGCAAAGATAGACAAAAACCAAAACTAATTCGGGCGTGCCCCTTCCATTGCCAGCCGCAAAAGTCCACGGGTCGTGTTTTCCGCTCATAGTCCCGCCACCAAAAACACACAAAAAAATACAATTTTCAGGAGCTTCTATTGTCGCTCTGCATCTTGTTTTTTTGTAGTGTTTTAGAAGACGGGAGCTAACCGCTTCAACCACTCACGCGCGGCATCATCGCAGCAACATTCATTCATTTTCAATCTACATCTTATACAATACAATACAGACAAGGCATGCCTTGTCTTTACGTCTTACAATTAACCAAATCCACAATTAACAATTAAGCATTAATCATACACAAATCATAATTCACAAATTATACTTATTTTTGTAAACAAATCCGGAATATGAATCGGCGAAAAACATTTGAACATTTAAAACTTCCTTCCACAGGCAAGCCTCAATCTTTTTTGGCTCACGAAGGTTTTGCAGCCGGTATCCCACCCTATTTACGCGGTCCATACTCCACGATGTATGTTCGTCGTCCTTGGACTATCCGTCAATATGCCGGTTTTTCAACGGCGGAAGAAAGCAATGCTTTTTATAAAAGAAACCTAAAAGCCGGACAAAAAGGTCTATCCGTAGCATTTGATTTGCCCACCCACCGCGGCTACGATTCCGACCATCCTCGTGTCAAAGGAGATGTCGGTAAAGCAGGAGTTGCTATCGATACGGTTGAAGATATGAAAATTTTGTTCGATGAAATACCTTTGGACAAAATGTCCGTTTCAATGACGATGAACGGAGCGGTTTTACCGATTATGGCTTTTTTTATAATAGCCGCCGAAGAACAAGGAGTGGATAAAAAATTATTATCGGGAACTATACAAAATGATATTCTCAAAGAATTTATGGTGCGTAACACTTATATTTATCCACCTAAACCCTCGATGCGTATTATTTCCGATATTTTTAAATATACCGCCCGAAACATGCCCAAATTCAATTCCATAAGTATTTCGGGATATCATATTCAAGAAGCAGGCGGAACTCCTGAAATAGAATTGGCTTATACTTTGGCAGACGGATTGGAATATATCAGAACCGGATTAGCTTCGGGACTTAAAATTGATCAATTTGCCCCTCGCTTATCCTTTTTCTGGGGAATTGGAATGAATCATTTTCAAGAAATTGCCAAGATGCGTGCAGCCAGAATGCTTTGGGCAAAAATTGTCAAAACTTTTATGCCCGAAAATGTAAAATCAATGGCTTTGCGGACTCATTCACAAACCAGCGGTTGGTCACTTACCGAACAAGATCCTTTTAATAACGTAGCCAGAACACTAATAGAAGCGGCAGCAGCGGCTTTCGGGGGGACACAATCCTTGCATACCAATGCATTGGATGAAGCCATTGCATTGCCTACTGATTTTTCGGCAAGAATAGCCCGTAACACCCAAATATTTTTACAAGAAGAAACCGGTATCACAAAAACTGTGGATCCTTGGGGCGGGTCGAAATATGTAGAAAAACTAACGGAAGAAATTGCAGATAAAGCTTGGAAACTAATTCAAGAAGTAGAAAAACTCGGAGGAATGACAAAAGCCATAGAAAAAGGCATTCCCAAATTGCGAATTGAAGAAGCGGCTGCTAAAAAGCAAGCAAGAATAGATTCCGGACAAGATACCATTGTAGGCGTGAACAAATACCAACTTAAAGAAGAAGCACCGATTCCGATATTGGATATTGATAACGAATTGGTAAGAAAAACGCAGATTGAAAAAATCAATAAAATAAAAGCTTCCAGAAACAATAATAAAGTTAAACAAATACTTGAAAAACTTACCGAAGCGGCAAAAGACGAAAACCAAAATCTATTGGAGATAGCAGTGGACGCTGCAAGGGAAAGAGCAACTCTTGGAGAAATTTCGGATGCATTGGAAAAAATATTTGGTAGATATAAAGCTAATATTCAAACAATTACAGGCGTGTATGCAAGTGAATTAAATAACGACAAATCTTTTGAAAAAGCCAGGGAGTTGGCTGACAAATTTGCAACAATCGAAGGACGAAGGCCTCGCATTATGATAGCCAAAATGGGACAAGACGGACACGATCGCGGGGCAAAAGTTGTAGCTACCGCTTATGCGGACATAGGTTTCGATGTAGATATCAGCCCGCTTTTTCAAACCCCCGAAGAAGTAGCCAAACAAGCTGCCGAAAATGATGTGCATATTCTGGGTGTATCATCTTTGGCTGCCGGACACAAAACATTAATCCCGGAAGTTATTGAAGAACTAAAAAAAATAGGCAGAGATGATATTTTGGTCATAGCGGGAGGAGTTATACCCAAACAAGATTATCAATTCTTATTTGATGCAGGGGTCGTGGGAATCTACGGACCGGGGACCAAAATCAGTGAAGCGGCTATCGAAATGTTGGAAATTTTGTTGGAAAACGAAAATTAACGGGATTTATCATTCAAAATCTTTTCCAATAATTTTTTGGCTCGTAGTAATTTGA
>JALSPZ010000324.1 GCA_026985675.1 Flavobacteriales bacterium | reverse complement strand
ACTAATGAAGTTCCTTTGTGTTTGTCGGCTTCTATATAAACTTTTGTTTGTAATTTGGCATCGTTACCGGGAACACGGGCAAAAAACTTGGCATGTGCACCAATGGCTAACTCTCCCGGATTAAAAGGAGGTTGAGTATTTCCGTAAGGAGAAGTTTTGGTTTTTTGTCCTAACAATGAAGTAGGAGAGAATTGTCCTTTGGTCAAGCCGTAAATTTCATTATTGAAAAGAATATAATTCAAATCGATATTTCTTCTCAAAACATGAATAAAGTGATTTCCACCAATAGCCATAGAATCTCCATCGCCTGAAGCCACCCAAACACTTAAATTCGGATTTGCCAATTTGGTTCCGGTGGCTATTGCTGCGGCTCGTCCGTGGATTCCGTGGATTCCGTAATTATCCATATAATAAGGAAAACGTGAAGAACATCCGATACCGGAAATGAATACGATATCTTCTTTTTTCTTGCCTATTTCAGGTAAAGCTTTTTGGATGGAACGCAAAATAACGTAATCATCACAGCCTGGGCACCATCTGACTTCTTGGTCGCTGGCAAAATCTTTGAACGTATATTTTATTGCTGTTGTCATAGTTTCTAAGAGTTTAAAATTTCATCAAATTTTTTCATTAATTCGGATGAGCCGAAAGGCAAACCTTGAACTTTGTTATATTTTTCATATTTGAATTGCGGATAATTCATACGTAGGAAGTCTGCAAATTGTCCCATATTCAATTCCGCTACCACAATATTTTTAAATTTGGAAAAAGTTTCCGCTACTCCATGAGGTAAGGGATTGATATAAGAAAAGTGAGCTAATCCTACTTTTTTATCCGGATTATTTTTCTTGTATTCATTTACAGCGGTTTTCAAACTACCGTAGGTTCCACCCCAACCGACAACTAACAAATCTCCTTCTTGATCAAATTCTGTTTCCAATGGAGGGATAAAGTCTTTAACCTTACGAACTTTTTCAGCACGTAGTTTAACCATTTCTTCATGATTTTGTGGGTCATAAGATACGGTTCCTTCCACTTTGTCTTTTTCCAATCCACCGATGACATGTTCCAAGCCTGGTGTTCCGGGAATAGCCCAGGGTCTCGCTAATGTTTTTTCGTCACGAACATAAGGATGAAAATCTTCTTGGTATTCGGTAACCTGAAAATGTTTAATTTCAGGTAGTTCATCCAAAGTTTTAATTTTCCAAGGTTCGGATCCGTTACCAATATAACCGTCGGTTAAAAGAACGACAGGAGTCATGTGTTCCAATGTTAGTTTGGCTGCTTCAAAAGCTTTATCATAACTATCGGCAGGAGATTTTGCTGCAATAACTATTAACGGGCTTTCACCATTTCTTCCATATAATGCTTGCATCAAATCCGATTGCTCGGTTTTGGTGGGCAATCCGGTAGAAGGTCCGCCTCGTTGAACATCAACTACTACAAGAGGAAGTTCAAGCATAACAGCTAGACCCAAAGCTTCTCCTTTTAAAGCTAAACCGGGACCGGATGTAGTAGTAATTGCAAGTTTTCCTGCAAAAGAAGCTCCGATAGCGGAACTGATTCCCGCAATTTCATCCTCCGCTTGAAAGGCAATCACATCCAAATGTCTCCATTTTGAAAGCTCTTGTAGAATATCGGTAGCCGGTGTAATGGGATATGAACCCAAAAACAATTCCAAGCCCGCTTTTTTTGCTGCTGCCATAAATCCCCAAGCAGTTGCTTGATTTCCCATAATAATACGATAAGTTCCTTTGTCTTTTTTTGCTTCGGAAACTATATAATGTGTAGGCATCAGCTCCAATGTGTCTGCAAAATTATATCCGGCTTTCAGTGCTTTGATATTTGCTTCGACAACAATAGGTTTCTTTTTAAATTTTTTCTTTAAAAATTCCTCGGTATATTTTGGGTCTTTACTAAATAACCAATATAACATTCCCAAAGCAAACATATTTTTACTTCGGGTCATACTTTTACTATCCAATCCCGTATCTTTTAGAGCTGTTCGGGTTAATGAAGTCATTGGGACCGGAACAACATTATAGTTTGATAAAGAACCGTCCGTTAATGGATTGGATTCGTATTTTGCTTTTTGCAAATTGGAACGGGTAAAAGCATCTTCATCTACAATTACCATATGTCCGGGTTTCAAATCCTTGATATTGGTTTTTAATGCTGCAGGGTTCATAGCTACTAAAATATCCAAGGCATCTCCTGGGGTATCTATCTCGGTTGAGCCGATATTTACCTGAAAACCGGAAACTCCGTATAAACTTCCTTGGGGTGCTCTTATTTCCGCCGGATAATTGGGAAATGTTGCTACATCATTTCCTAAAAGTGCAGCAGAAGTTGAAAATTGAGTTCCCGTTAATTGCATCCCGTCTCCCGAATCACCGGCAAATCTGATGACTGCATGTTCCAGTTTTTGGGTTTCTTTATGATTAGCTTCTTTGCTCATAAAATTTAATTTTTCTATATGTGGGAACAAAATTAATAAATAAAATTACTGAAAAGCTGATTTTTGTTCTTTTTTTTCATGATTTTGTTGATAATATAAAAAATATTTATAATAAAAAATGCACGGATGATTTTCCGTGCATTATCTATAAAATATATTTAATAATATTATTCTTCGCTTTTTACTTCTTCATTGGCAGCCTCTTCAGCAGCTTTTGCAGCGGCTTCTGCTCTCTTGGCTTCAGCAGCAGCTTTTGCTTTTTGCTCTTGAATGGCTTTTTCGTCTCGGATGGGGGTAACTTCAAATTCCAAATCTACAATTACGTCTCTGTGTAAACGTATTTTTGCATTATATTTACCAATCCGTTTGATATTTCCCCCGATTACATTGATAAATTTTTTGTCGATATCAAATCCTTTTTCGGCTAAATATTCAGCCAAATTCTGATTGTTTATTGAACCGAACAATTTATCGCCTGCTCCAACTTTTGCAGGTATTTTAATCTGTAAAGCTTTTAGTTGTTCTGCAAGTTTTTGCGCTTCTTCAACTATGTGTTTTTCTTTAAAAGCTCTTTGTTTGATTTTTTCAGCCAAAACTTTTTTTGCCGAAGGAGTGGCTAAAACTGCATATCCTTGGGGTATTAAATAATTTCTTCCGTAACCGTTTTTTACGGTAACGATATCGTCTGCAAATCCTAGATTTTCAACGTCTTTTATTAATATAATTTCCATCGTTTCCGTTTTTTTATTTTAACATATCACCTACATAAGGCATAAGTGCCAAATGACGTGCTCTTTTGATTGCTTTTGCCAATCTTCTTTGATATTTTAAAGAAGTTCCGGTAATTCTTCTGGGAAGAATTTTTCCTTGTTCATTGACGAATTTCATTAAGAAATCCGGATCTTTGTAGTCGATATATTTGATACCGTATTTTTTAAAACGGCAATATTTCTTCTGATTGGGTTTGACTTCAATATCCAATTGAGTCAAATATCTTATATCGGATTGTTTTCCTGATGCTTGATCTATTGATGCCATCTTCTTTACGATTTTTTAGTTTCTTTGATTTTCTCTCTTCGTTTTTCTGCCCATTCAGCAGCATATTTATCCAACTTCACTATTAAGTGACGGATTACTCTTTCATCCCTTCTAAAAGCAAGGTCTAATTTCTGTACATCTTCCGGATTCATTTTGAATTCTATCAAATGATAAAAACCGGTTTTCTTGTGTTGAATGGGATAAGCTAATTTTTTTAGCCCCCAATCTTCTTCCCAAATCACTTCTCCTCCTTTTGAAGCTATAAAATCGTGAAATTTCTTTACTGCTTCCTTTACCTGATCATCAGATAAAACGGGAGTTAAAATGAAAACAGTTTCATAATGGTTCATAATTTATTTTTTATTTAAATTGGCTGCAAAATTAATGATTTTATTTGAATTCGCCAATTATTTCTTTAAAAATTGCTTGACAAAATTTTGTCCATTACTTTTTATATGTAAGAAATAATTCCCTGTCGGGAGTTTGGAAACATCTATTTTGTTTTCGAAAACAGGAATTTCAATTTTTTTCCCATTGATGTCAATAATATCAATGGAATTGATAAGTTCGTCGGTTTTAATATTGATAAAATCTTTTGTCGGATTTGGATATAATACAAAAGATTTATCGGATATATTATTTATTCCATTAGTATTTTCCGTAAGGTTTGTTGAACCGGTTGTAATATAATCACCACTTGTAGATCCATTTCCATTGGCAATATTTATGGCATAATATACCGTTAAATCACCTTGCGAAGTGGCAGGAGCCGTCCATTGAAAGTCCCAAGCGTGATTAGCATTTCCTAGTGAAGTATGTGTGATATAATTACCTCCTTGTCCGGGTTGTGTGTAAGAGTCCACGGACGATAAACCACCCATTTTGGCATTTGAGCTGTTTTCAATAGTTACTTGAAAACCTGTTTTGGGATTACTAACACCGGTTACTTCCAGATGCAGATTATAAGTTTGTCCGGGTTGATAAGTGTTGGAAGGGAAACCTGTTAAAGTTATTGTAGGGGTAGGGGCTGTTCCCGAAAAACTGTGGCAAGCCGTGCAATTGTTTCCATCGCCCGGAGATCCGGTATAACCGTTGGGAGCTCCTCCGGAATATCCCAATAATGCAAAAAGCGGAAGTAAGAAAATAAATAAGTACTTGTTTTTCATAATCGTTAATTTTTTTGCAATATATACAAAAATAAAAAAACCTGCAAAAAGCAGGTTCTTTATTAATTCGATAAGTTGTATCAAATGATTATTTTTTTGGTCTGGGTTCAGAAGACACTGTAAGTCTTTTTCTACCTTTTGCTCTTCTTCTGGCTAAAACTTTTCTTCCTTCACGGGTTTGCATTCTTTCGCGGAAACCATGTTTGTTTCTTCTTTTTCTTTTGGAGGGTTGATAGGTCCTTTTCATCGCAATCTATTTTCTAAAATTAGTTATTGTCAAAAAATTTTCTGCAAATATATAAATCTTTTTTGATATAAGGGAAAATTTGAAAATTTTATTTTTTGGAAATCAATAATTACGCCCCGACCAAAAATTTCTTTTTTTGTTATTTTCTTCTTCTTTTTTTATTTCTTCAATACTTACAACCTTTAGCAAATCTTTGTGTTGTTCAATGGCATATGCAATTTGTTCTACAATTTCATCCACACTATCATTTTCATAATCAATGGGGAGAGGAGGTTTAATTTTAAAACTTTGTAAAATCCCTCGTTTTTTTATTTGCAATCCTTTTTTATCAAAAGAACGTCTAAAACCATCAATTACAATAGGAATAACTATCGGTTTATTTTTTTTGATCAAGTGAGCGGTGCCTCTGCGAATAGGTTTGAATGGTGTGGTGGTGCCTTGTGGAAAGGTAATTACCCAACCGTCTTGTATGGCTTTACTGATATTGGCTATATCATCAAATTTTACGGGTCTTTTGACATCTTTTCCTTTGCTTCTCCAAGTTCTTTCGATAGGTATGGCTCCTACATACATAAATATTTTAGGTAATATTCCGGAAGTCATGGTTTCTTTGGCTGCAACATAATAAAGATTGGTCTTGGGATGAAAAAGATATTTGTATCCGGAAATATCATTTTGTCCGTTTAATGCAGCAAAAAATACATGATACATAGCAGCGGCATCGGCAAAATAGGTTTGATGATTACTCACAAAAAGAACCTGATTATCAGGCAAATTCCTAATGATATCCATCCCTTCTATTTTTAATTCGTTAAAACCTTTATAACGGCGTTTGGATATCAGCCCGAAAATAAACATAATGATCTTTTTAAAAAAAATTATATTACCAAATATGTCTCTTTTGAATAAACTCATGTGCTCTCTACATTTTTTTTATAAAGCCAAAAGTAAGAAATTCTGGTATAATAATTAAGGATTAATTAATATTTAACGTGGGTTCTATATAAAATGAAAGATTGAATTATTAAAGTTATACCTTATAAGTATATTCGAAATAATAAGAAATTAATGATTTGTAATGGAATATATATTTTTTATGTATAATTCACATTATTTAATTAATATTAATTATTTTATAAAGTAATGTTTCTATAACAATTTCGTCCTTAATGTTTTTTTTATGTAAAAATAAAATTTTGATTTATAATGAGTTGAGTTTATTTTTAAGCATTAGGGGGTTAGATTCATAGGCAAATGAATTTAGCCTTTTTGGCATGCGAAGTTTTTGCGTAAAATTTACTACAAGAAGCATCAACTATGTATGCTGTTTAAAGCTCTTATGAAGAATGACCAGGGTAGATGTTATTCAGAACAAAGCGACGATAGGAGCGTAGTGAAGAATCTAATATTTTTAATTTCTTTTATTTACTCCAAAACTTCAATAAATTTTTAATTTACTTATTTTGCTTATTTTTGTAAAAAAACAATATAAATTTTAATAATCACAAACTCCCCACAAGGAAAATGATTAAAAAATTATATGAGAGAGTAAAGCGATTCTATATATTTAAAGATTTAAGAATTGCTTTATGCTTAATAAAATACAAAATTTTAAACATATGAAATTACCTGTTTATTTAATTGCCGATAATTCTTCTTTAAAGGATGATATTTTTGTTATCCATACCGAATTTCCCCGTTTTATTTTAAATATAAGCACCGATGAAATAGAGTGGTTGGATAGTTTTTCAGATAAAGAAGCCAAGGAAAACGCCGATAGTATAGAGCAAGCCGTAAAAAAAGCTTATGAATTTTTTGATTCGGAGATGAAAAATTACGAATAACGGAACAATTCTGTCCTAAATATTTTTTTAAAACAAAAGTAATGTTTTGATTTATAATAATTTGAGTATGTTTTTAAACATTAGGGGATTAAATTCACAGGCGAATGAATTAAGCCTTATCGGCATACGAGGATTTTTCGTAAAATTTGAAGTGAATGGAAGGTAAAACTGTCTGCTGTTTGAGGTTAGGTTAAGGTTGTATTTAGAAAAAATATTCAACCGAGTTCAGACAGTTTAGTGAAATGAACAAAAAATTTAGAAAAATACTCGTTAGCCTAGTGTCTTGTCAAGTGTATGATGTTGTATAAGTCGTAGTAATTTTTGTGGAGGGCAAGGCATAAATTTTTCAGCATAGCCGTAGCTATGGTTAAAAATTTTAACGTAGCTATCTGCAAAAAGAACAAGACTTGGTGCGACAGAATATACTTGACAAGACACTATATTTTTTGTTACCATTGAGCAAAGTCGAAATGTTCATCGATTGAAAAAGTAAAAATTAAATTTATTTAGGACAGGATTGATAACGGAATTGTTTTTTTTAAGTTTTTTAAATATATTTGTTTTTTGAAATTTACATAGGTTTATGCTGGAAAGATATATACAAGACTTATTATTTAGATATGATTTGGTGATTATTCCCGGATTTGGAGGAATTATTGCCCGGAAAAAAAGTGCACGTTACAATCGTAAAACACACTTGTTCTCTCCGCCTTTTAAAGATTTGTCTTTCAATGCCAGCTTAACTGAAAGTGACGGGTTACTTGTGAGTTACGTGGCTTCCGTTTTGGAAACAAGTCATCAAAAAGCCGAAGAAGTTATTCGTCAACAAGTGGAAGTTTGGAAAAATGAATTGGAGATTAAGAAAAGGATTGTTATAGCCAATATTGGAATTTTCAGTTGGATAAACAACCGGATTATTTTTCAACCTTTATTAACCAAAAATTATTTGCCCGAAGCTTATGGCTTACATAGTTTTACGAGAGAGCCATTGGATAAAGAAATTTTAGAAGAAAAACAATTAACTTATAATATTAATCATAAAAATCAAAAAACAGTGGAAGATTATTTTTTTGAAAATCAAAATGAAGAAAAAAAATCTCCTAATAATATCCTGAAATATGCAGCCATTGCAGTGGTAGGATTGGCTTTACTAGGAGGAGGCGCTTATTATTTTATAGGCGGAAAGACCAATGATAATGAAAATTATCAAAAAGCTACATTTGTCGTAAAAAAAGATATGCCAGCTGTGGAAGTTGATTCTTCCAGTGAAAACAATACTCCCGAAAATCCTAATGTTTCGGATAGTGTTGCCGATAATAACCAAGAGAACGATATGGAAGAAAATCAGGAATCTAATGGAAATTCTGAAACTCAACCTGTCAGTGAAAATGCTTCAACAGATCAAAGCAGTGAAACAACCGCTTCTGATAATAATAGCGAAACTGACGAAGTAATTAATACGAACAATAACATAGCTCAGAAGAAATATCAATTGATTGTAGGTGCTTTTCAAGAAGAAGCCAATGCTCAGAAAAAAGTGGATGAACTTACGCAGCAAGGTTTTAACGCAGCTATAACCGGACAAAATTCTCGTGGTTTATATATGGTAGCAATTGATGCATTTGATAATTTTAATGATGCTAAGAATAAATTAAATGAACTACATGCAAATTATCCGGATCTTTGGATTTATGTAATTAAATAATTTTTATTCAACCATAATAACTTAACTGTTAGCCGGCGAAAGCCGGCTTTTTTTATAACATTTTTTTAACAAAGAAAACTGTTTTCTTGTGTTATATTTGTAGCAGACATAAAAAAACTTAAAATGAAACGAACATAAATTTTATTCATCAGAAACTATACAAAAGAAAAATGATAAGAAAATTTATGTAAGAGCGGTGTGGTTTCTTGTATGTAGAATTTTGGAATTGTTTCAAATTTGATAAATTATAAAATTTTAAATCCATGAAAAAATTATCAACAATTTTGATGCTATTTATTTTATTAACCGGATGTAGTGATAAAAATGAAAATCAAACAAAAAAAACTAAACTTATGAAAGATGAAAAACAATCTGTCGGTTTGGATTTGCAATATATGGATACTTCTGTCAGACCTCAAGATGATTTTTATAATTACGTAAACGGTCAATGGATGAAGCAAACTCAAATACCGGCTGATCGTTCGCGTTGGGGAAGTTTTGACGAGTTAAGAAAAAAAACCGACATCAATACATTGAAAGTCCTTAATGAAGCCATCACTAACAAGCAATACGAAGAAAATACCGATCAAGGAAAAGCCATTGCATATTTCAAATCGATAATGGATACCACCGGACGCAACAAAAAAGGAATTTCTCCGCTTAAACCTTACTTGGATAAAATTAATCGTATCCAATCCAAACAAGATGTTGTTGATTTTATGATTGAAAATGAACCCGTTTTGGCCTCCAATTTTTTTGGAGTCAGCATACATGCCGACATGAAAAACAGTAATATGAATGCGTTGTATTTGCATCCCGCCGGTAACGGACTCCCCGAGCGTGATTATTATGTAAGCAAGGAAGAAGATGCAAAAAAAATACGGAAAGACTATTTGAAACATATCGAAAAAATGTCAGCTTTCATTGGAATTAAAGGAGATAAATCCAAAAAATTTGCACAAAATGTTTTGGATTTGGAAACCAAATTAGCTCAAGCCAAATTAACAAAAGAAGAAAGAAGAAAACCTGAGAATCGTTATAATCCCGTTACGACTGATGAGTTAAAAAAAATAATTCCTGCTTTTGATACGGAAAAATATCTAACCGAATTAGATCTAAAAACAGATAAAATTATTCTTACGGATAAAAATTATTTCCAGCAGTTGAATTCTATTTTTGAAAATGCATCTTTACAACAAATAAAAGATTTATTGACTTGGAATTTGTTGCGTACATCGGCAGGAAAGCTTTCTACCGAAATATCAAATGCCAATTGGGAATTTTACGGCAAAAGATTGGAAGGACAAAAGAAACGCAAACCTTTAAATGAGCGTGCTTTGGGAACTGTCAATTGGAGTATTGGTGAAGCAGTAGGAAAAATTTATGTTGATAAATTATTTCCACCCGAAGCCAAAGCCAAAGCTAAAGAAATGGTGTCTTATTTGCAAAAAGCTTATAAAAAACGAATTGCTACACTTCCTTGGATGAGTGACGAAACCAAAAAGAAAGCAATTGAGAAAGTTGAAAGTTTAACGGTTAAAATAGGATATCCGGATAAATGGAAAGATTATGGCAAATTACAAGTAAAAGCACCTGAAAACGGTGGAACATATTTTGATAACAGTTTAGCAGTTGCCCGTTGGAATTTTGAAGAAGATGTTAACAAGCTTAACAAACCCGTAGATAAAACCGAATGGGGTATGGCTCCGCAAATTGTTAATGCTTATTATAATCCGCTGTATAATGAAATTGTATTTCCTGCTGCTATTCTTCAACCGCCTTTTTATGATTATCGTGCCGACGAAGCTATCAATTACGGCGGAATGGGAGCGGTCATTGGACATGAAATTTCACATGGATTTGATGATCAAGGAGCTAAGTTTAATGCGGAAGGAAATTTTGAAAATTGGTGGACCAAAAAAGACTTTGAAGAGTTTAACAAATTGGTAAAAAAATTAGCCGATCAATATTCAAAAATAGAAGTATTGCCGGGTGTTTTTGTAAACGGTGAATTTACGTCAGGTGAAAATATCGGAGACTTGGGCGGAGTAAATGCCGCATTAACGGCTTTGAAATTATATTATGCCGACCATAAAAAACCCGGAAAAATTCAAGGTTTCACTCCTGAACAGAGATTTTTTATGTCTTGGGCTACCATTTGGCGAACCAAATCAAGAGAAGCCGCATTAAAAAAACAAATCAAAACCGATCCGCATAGTCCTGGACAAGTAAGAGCCGTTCAACCTTTAAAAAATGTTGATGATTTTTATTCGACTTTTGATATAAAACAAGGAGATAAAATGTATTTGTCACCGGCAGAAAGAGTAAAAATCTGGTAAAAAAATAATTTTTTGAGCAAAAACTTTTTCATAGTAATCATTCTTATTTTGTCCCTGTATAAATTGCAGGGGCAGAATATATTTACACTAAAATCAGATGAGAAGGCTTTTGTTGAAATACCTTTTAAAAAAATAAATAATCTGATTATTATAAATGTAGAAATCAATGATATTCCCCTGAATTTAATCTTTGATACGGGAGTCAAACAAACAATATTACTAAATTTTAAGGAAGCGGATTCTTTAAATTTGAAAAAACTTAAAACCAGAATTTTTGTTGGAGCCGGTAATAAGAAAAAGAATATTACGGCTGTTAAAAGCATAGATAACAGAATAAAAATAGGTAAAAAAATTATTTCAACCAATGCTGACGTATTTTTGATAAAAAATGAGGATTTTAAATTTTCTGAGAATTTGGGGGTTCCTATTTTTGGATTTATCGGGGGTGATTTAATAGATGATTTTTTGGTGGAGATCAATTATCATAAAAATATTTTACGTTTTTATTCTATAAATTCTGAAAACATTAGAAAATTTCGTTCTTATAAAAAAATAGATATAGACATCATAGAAGATAAGCCTTTTGTGGAAGCAAAAATTTTTTTTGATAAAACGCATACTAAACAAGTAAAGTTGCTCTTGGATACCGGAAACAGCGATGCCCTATGGCTTTTCAACAGTAAGCATTTGAAAGTCCCCGCATATCTAAAAAGAATTCCCGACTATTTCGGTTTGGGATTTAATGGAGAAATTCAAGGAGAGCGATTCAAACTTAAACAACTGAAACTTCCAGGGAACATTAAGCTTAAAGATATTTATACGGCGCTGCCCGATAGTATTTATTATAAAGATTTGATACGCAACAACCCTTTTGACGGTATTATTGGTGGAGAAATTTTAAGACGTTTTAAAATAGTTTTGGATTATCGGCACAAAAAATTATTTCTAAAAAGAAAGTTTTGGAGCTATTTTGCCGAATTCCCATTTAATGACAGTGGTTTGCAATTGATTTATGCGGGAAAAGTTCCGGTTAAAATTGCTAAAACCGTTTCCAAATTTGATAAAGTGGATTATGATAAGCAAAATCAAATTATTATTCTTACGAAAACCGAATTAATTTATGAATATAAACTAATTGATAAAATTATCGTCGAATACGTTCGTCCCGAATCACCGGCTTACAAAGCAGGATTTGTCAAAGGAGATGTTATACTGAAAATAAACGGACATAATGTGTATAATTATAATCTCAATCAGCTGGAAAACAAATTTCTATACAAGACAGGAAAAAATTTACGTTTTTTGATTAAAAGAAACGGGTTAATTATGGAGCTTAAATTGGAAAATACCTCTCCGTTTTGATTAATTCATCAATTGAATAATCAGTTGAATATGAAACAATAATACTATAATCAAACCGGTATAATCATTGCAAAATGTTTTTACAATGGAAAAACCGAATTTTTTTTCAAATAAAGTTTCTATCATCAGTTTGGAAAACCAATGACAGAAGAAAAAAACGAAGAAAGGTAAAAAAGAAATACCCAACCAATAGTTCTTTTCCTGCCTACCATCTGTCAGTATAAAATAAACGAAAAACAATAGCAATATTATTATTTGGATTTTTATCGATAGCTTCTTTCCCAAAATAAATACGGTAATATCTAACAATACAAATGCAAATAAAAGTAGTATTATCATTGTGTTTTTTTTATTAAATCGACAACTTCCGACAATATCATAGCTGTTGCTCCCCAAATAAGTAAATTTCCCGTTTGAAAAGCGTGTAATTTATAGGTTTGATCAAAGTATTTTTTTTGAATGGGCACCGGTGGTAATCTCAAAAAATCTATAAGCGGAGCTTCAATAATGGCTTCAACTTCCGAAATTTGTCTTTTAAAAACCGGGTATTTATCGGTATAACCCAAAAATGCTTGAACTTTATAATTACTAATGGGTATATAAAGCGGAGATAATTTGCGTATAATATTAACTTGATTGGGGTCAATGCCCACTTCTTCTTTTGCTTCTCTAAGTGCGGTATCTTCCGCCGAATAATCTTCGGGTTCGGCTTTTCCTCCGGGGAAAGCTATTTGACCGGCATGATGCCCTTTGTAACTTTTTCTCAAAATAAAAACAATATGAGCCAAATCATTTTTCCCGGGATATACCAAACACAATACAGCAGAATTTTTGGGAGCTACTTTGTGATTTGCTTCTTTAAAAATATTTGCACGGACTTTTATGTCCATAATTTTATTATGAGATATTTTACCTTTTAAAGGAACTGTTGAAAGTTTGCCAAGCTGATATTTAAATTCTTCAAATTTCATTAAATGTTTGAAAAATAGTTGTGATCCTTCAAAATAGTGTTGATAAAACGTCTATCAGTCATTTCGTAAGGTTTTTCTATACCGAAAGTAAGTTGAATTTTGTTTGATAATTGTTCAAAAAGATCACGATTATAAGTATGATTGGCTTGATCATAAATATCTTTTATCAATTGTATTTGCTCTTCCGTAAGGTATTTGGCCTGGGGAAAAACCGGTTGATAATTTTTGTCCACTTGTTTAAAAATAGACTGATTAATATCTATTCTTTTTTTCTCAGATATCACAGTGGTCTGGGCTACCATATCTCCCAAACGTTGTCTTTTTTCACTGAGTAAAGCTACGATTAATCCCAACCCGGGCATAAGACTTACCTCAACGATTCTAAATAACCAACGTATAACAAAATCTAATAAACGCGGATGCGTATTATCAATTTTTACCACACGTATTTTCATTGCCATTTTTCCCGGGGTTTGACCGTTGTTCCAATATTGTATCAAAGGAAAGTATAAGAATGCAGGCAAAGTAAGCACCATTATAAAAGCATAAATTTCCATATCGGAGTTGATATACCTAAAATTCATTTTGGAAAGCAGATAAAAAACAAATATGTAAAACAGACCAATAATAAACGAATCTATGAGATAAGCAAAAATTCGGGCACCAATACCGGCTAAGTTTTGCTTGATTTGAACATTTTGGGCTGTTTGGATTGAAAAATTTGACATTATAAGAGTATTGTAAATGCAAATTTACACGAAATTTTTTATAAATATCATAAGATCTTTAATAACTAATACAAGAATAATACTTACTTTTGTCAAAAATTATTTGGTATAATCTTTAATGAAAACTTTAAAAACAAATTTGCCCAATATAATTACTTTACTTAACCTCTTTTCGGGAATAATAGCTTTGTTTTTTGTTTTTAAACACCAGTGGGACTTGGTTTTTTTGTTTGTGATTTTAGGAATTTTACTTGACTTTATTGACGGATTATTAGCTCGAAGTTTAGGAGTCTCGGGAGAAATGGGCTTGCAATTGGATTCTTTGGCGGATATGGTAACCAGCGGTTTGGTTCCGTCATTGGTTTTGTTTTTCTTGATAGAAAAGAGTTTGAAAATCGATGTTTTGGATAATTTTACATTGAACTTTCAATATTTATTACCTTTTGCCGGAATATTGGTGGCTTTGGGTTCTGCTTGGAGATTGGCAAAATTTAATATTGATGAGCGTCAAACTACTTCATTCATAGGGCTTCCTACCCCTGCAAATGCTTTGATGATTCTCTCCATTCCTTTTTTAATAGACAGTAAAATGGAGATGGCTAAAATTTTTCAAAATCCATATTTTTTAGTATTTTTTAGTTTTATATCTGCTTTTTTGCTGAATATGGAAGTAGCTTTATTTAGTTTGAAATTTAAAGATTTTTCTTGGAAAAATAATTGGAATAAATATCTATTGCTTGTTTTTTCATTGATTTTGCTTTTGATTTTCGGAAAATCAGCTTTGTTTTTTATCATAGTTTTTTACATCATTTTATCTATCCTAACAAAAAACAGGACCATTGAAATCACTCATTAAATTATATTTGATTATTATAGGGGTTTTTGCGTTGATCTTTGCCTTGGTTAACCTTACCGGTTTATTGAGTGTAGCTGACATACAACATTATTTACAACAAATCCAAAACGCATCGAGAACAACAATTTTTGTAGTGGTATTTCTATTGTTAGCTTCCGATGTATTTCTTTCGGTTCCAACGATTTTTATAGTTACTTATGCCGGACATATTTTAGGTTTTCCTTTGGGATTAACCGCTTCAACTTTGGGTATGTTGATGTCGGGTACTATTGCATATATTCTTTGCCGGTGGTCGGGGAAAAAAGCGCTGAAATTACTCATCAAAAAACAAGAAGAAATTGACGAAGTCAATTCTCTTTTTCACAAAATGGGCTTTTCTATGTTGTTGATAGCACGTGCATTACCTATGCTTCCCGAAGCAACTTGTTGTTTATCGGGGATGATGCGTTTTAACTTTTTAAAATTTTTGTTTTACTATTTATTAGGTACTATACCTTATGCCTTGGTTTTAACTTATTTGGGGTCCATTAGTACTGGGAAAAATATGACACCTGCCATATCAGGAATTGTAGGCGTTTATGCTATTTTGTATCTTTTGTGGTATTTTAAGTTGAGAAAAATAGAGCATTGATGGTATTTGAATAGCCAAACCGAAAATCATGTTCTAATTTTAACTTTATATCCATATTTTAATGATATTTGTTTAAGTATGACAAGATGTTGTTCCGTGGTTGTGATCATGGTCGTCAATTCCCGGCTCTTTTCTTTCGGCTCCATCCATTAGCCATTCCATCAAAAATTTAGGATTATCAAATACTTGTGCTTGTATATAAGTATTATTTACCTTGATTTTTTCAGGCACAGCAATTTTCTTGGGGTTTTTTAATAAAAAAGCCAACTTGTAAGCTTTGTGTGAGGCAATTTTAGGTAAAATATATTGAATAAACCAATCGATGGTTTCTTGTGAAATAAGATGCTCGACCTTTATCCAATCAACATAAATTTGATTAGCGCGTTTATAAATTCTTTTGTTTAAAAAATTAATAAATTCGTGATAAACACCTTCTTCGTCCATATATCCTGCATAATCTGTCCAGTAAAAATGCATAAGATATTGTAGCTCTAAATAATTAACTTTTAAAAATTTGGATTGATAGAGTATCATTTTTTTAAATTTATGGTAAAGTTAAGTTATTTTGGTTTTACAATTTAAATTTTTTATTATTTTTACAATAGAAATAAAAATAACTTTATGTGTAAACATTACAAAATAAAAGTAACGGGTAAAGTTCAAGGAGTCTGGTTTAGAAAATATACCCTTTTAAAAGCTTTGGATTTGGGTCTTAAAGGTATTGTTAAAAATGAAAGTGACGGAAGTGTTTATATAGAAGTTGAATCGGATAATGAAGAATTTTTACAAAGTTTTATTCAATGGTTATATGAAGGTTCTCCTCAATCTAAGCCAAAGGAAGTTATTATTTTAGAAGAGAAAAATGCTTGTTTGGGGTATAAAAATTTTAGTATTAAAAAATAATAAAAGCCGGATTTTTCCGGCTTTTATTAATCTATATTTGATTCGTATTCTTTTTGGTAAGAAGGATCCAGTTCAAAGTCTTCCATAAATTTGGTTGTATAATTTCCTTTTATAAAGTCCGGATCATCCAATAATTGTCTGTGAAAAGGGATGGTGGTTTTTACCCCTTCTATTACAAATTCATCTAATGCACGTTTCATTTTGGCTATTGCTTCTTCTCTTGTTTGTGCTGTTGTAATAAGTTTGGCAATCATAGAATCATAATAGGGGGGGATAATGTATCCCTGATAGGCATGGGTATCCAGACGCACTCCATGTCCTCCGGGAGCATGAAAGGTTTTGATAACGCCCGGAGAAGGTCTGAAATCATTATAGGGGTCTTCCGCATTTATTCTACATTCAATTGAGTGAAGTTTGGGGTAGTAGTTAACTCCTTGTATCGGTATACCTGCTGCTACTTTGATTTGTTCTCTAATCAAATCATAATCTATTACTTGTTCGGTAATGGGATGTTCTACTTGAATCCGGGTATTCATTTCCATAAAATAGAAATTGCGGTGTTTGTCCACTAAAAACTCAACAGTTCCTACTCCTTCATATTTTATGCTCTCAGCAGCTTTTACGGCTGCTTTTCCCATTTTATCTCTCAATTCATCGGTCATAAAAGGAGAGGGAGTTTCTTCAATAAGTTTTTGGTGGCGTCTTTGCACCGAGCAATCTCTTTCGGATAAATGTGCAGCTTTTCCATATTGGTCTCCTATAATTTGGATTTCAATATGCCGAGGTTCTTCGATGAGTTTTTCCAAATACATTCCATCATTTCCAAAGGCGGCTTTGGCTTCTTGTCTAGCACTTTCCCATGCTTTTTCCAAATCTTCGGGTTTCCAAACGGCACGCATACCTTTTCCTCCACCTCCGGCAGTTGCTTTAAGCATAACCGGATATCCGATTTCTTCTGCTATTTTTTTTGCTTCATCCAAATCATCTAATAAACCTTCCGAACCCGGAACCGTAGGAACGCCTGCTTTAATCATGGTTTCTTTGGCAGTGGCTTTGTCTCCCATTTGATTGATCATTTCGGGTGTAGGTCCGATAAATTTAATATTATGGTCTTGACAAAGTTTAGCAAATTTTGCATTTTCAGCCAAAAATCCATATCCTGGATGAATTGCATCCGCATTAGTTATTTCGGCGGCTGAAATGATTGCCGGAATATTCAAATACGATTCACTACTGGCAGCTGGTCCGATTTTTACCGCTTCATCGGCAAAACGAACATGCAAACTGTCTTCATCTGCAGAAGAATAAACTGCAACCGTTTTTATCCCCATTTCTTTGCATGTGCGTATTATACGAAGTGCTATTTCACCTCGATTGGCTATTAATATTTTTTTAAACATACTGACAAATTTTACAAGGGTTCAACTAAAAATAACGGTTGATCAAATTCCACGGGAGTAGCATCTTCTACTAAAACTTTAACAATTTTTCCCGAAACTTCGGATTCAATTTCATTGAAAAGTTTCATCGCTTCGATGATACATACCACATCACCTTCTTTTATAGTATCTCCCACTTCGACATAAGGGGGTTTGTCCGGAGCAGGTTTTCTGTAAAATGTCCCGATAATCGGAGCCTTTATGGTTATGTATTTGGAATTATCGGGTTCATTATCAGTAGTTACGGGAGTTTCCGGGTGAGTTTGTGCAGCCGGTGTTGCAGCCGGAGGAATTGCAGGTTGTGTATAAACCGTTTCAACGGCAGTTGGAGCTGCTGTGATGTATTCAGGTTTGTTTTTGATGGTTATTTTAAAATCTTTTTTTTCAATTTTTACTTCGCTTAATCCGGATTTAGCGACTAATTTTATGAGATTTTGGATTTCTTTATTGTCCATATTTAAAATTTTTAATGTGTTATGTTAATTTATTTTGAACGCAAAATAAGTAAAAAATATCAAAATCAGAGTAAAAAATATCAATTTTAACAAAAAAAAAGACCATTTTTGAGCAAAAAATGGTCTTTTTAAGCATATTTTAGAAGAGTAACTTTTTAAGCTTCTTCTTGTTCATTATCAATTAAAACTTTACCTCTGTAATACAATTTTCCTTCGTGCCAATGCGCTCTATGATAAAGATGTGGTTGACCGGTAACGGGATCAATAGCTATTTGAGGCATATCTAATTTGTAATGTGTACGTCTTTTTCTTCCTCTGGTTTTGGATTGTTTTCTCTTCGGATGTGCCATTTTTATTTCTTTTTATCTGTTAATAATTTTTTTAATGCTTCCCAACGCGGATCTATATCTTTTATTTTTGATTTTTCTTCTTTACCCGTTTCATCTGCATTGATGATATAGTCCGTATTACTTGTTTTCATTTTGCCCGAAATTATATCGGGGTGCACTCTTTTCATCGGAATACTTAAAATAATATTCTCGTAAATCTGTTGTGCAATATTGAATTTATGTTCATTATAAGGCAAGATGATTAAATCATCTCTTTCGTCATTATATTCTTCACCGAATTTTATCAAAAAACCTTGCGTTCTCTCCAATGCTTGATCATACATTTCATTACTGATGTCACACGGAATATTGATATTTCCTTTGGAATGAATGTTAAATTCCAACATATTGTCGGATTTTTTCATTTCCACTGCTACATCTATATCACATTTTTCCGATTCGTCAAAAGCATATTCATCCAAAAAACTTTGATCGATATGATAATGAAACCGGTGAATTCCATTGGTTAATCCGGTAAATTTTATGTCAAACAACTTTAAATTATTCATCTTCATATAATTCGGACTGCAAATTTATAATTTTTTTTAATACGATAAACAATTTTTTATTTTTTTATTTGTGATTCTAAAACATTTTCGGTTAGTTTCTCGTATTCTTTACGTTTTTTATAGATATCTAGAGCGGTAAAAACGGCTTCCCGGAACGAATCCGGATTAGCAATTCCTTTTCCGGCAATTTCATAAGCCGTTCCATGATCGGGAGATGTTCGAATTTTATTAAGTCCGGCAGTAAAATTAACTCCTTTTCCAAAGCTAAGTGTTTTAAAAGGTATAAGCCCTTGATCGTGATACATAGCCAAGACGGCATCAAATTTTTTATAATTATTTGATCCAAAGAAACTATCGGCGGAATACGGTCCGAATACAAGATGTCCATCGTTATTCAGTTCTTCAATAACGGGTTGAATTATGTCAATTTCTTCTTTTCCGATGATTCCTCCGTCTCCGCTATGGGGATTAAGTCCTAAAACGGCAATTTTGGGTTTTTCCAAACCGAAATCTTTTTTTAGACTTTCTTCCATTGTTAAGACTTTCTTTTGAATTTTTTCTTTGGTAATTTGCCCCGCTACATATTTTAAAGGAACATGATCGGTTACCAAGCCCACTTTTAAATCTTCGGTTACCATAAACATTAAAGGATTGCCTTCTAGTTCTTGTGCTAAATAATCCGTGTGTCCAGGAAATTCGTACTCTTCCGATTGGATGGTTTTTTTGTCAAAAGGAGCGGTTACCAAAACATCGATTGTTCCTTTTTTTAAAGCTTCAACTGCTTTGATGAAGGAATCAATGGCATATTTGCCAATTTCTGGATGGGGTTTTCCCAGTGTAATAGGTACGGGTTCTTTCCAAAGATTTAATACATTTAGTTTGTTGGGAAAAGCTTTTTCCATATCCATTATTCCATGGACGGGAATATCTATTTTTAAAGCTTTTTTCTGATAGGATAGGGCTTTGGTTGAAGCAAATACAATAGGAGTACAAAAATCAAACATCAATGAATCTTGAAAAGTTTTAAGAATGATTTCCGGACCAATACCATTCATGTCTCCAATGCTAATACCTACTTTTATTTTATTGGATTTTTTTTTCATCAATTGGAAAATTTTATATGGAACAAATTTACATTAAATTTTTTATTTATTCGATTTTAAAAAAAAATAAGCGGGATTAAAACAATCCCGCTTATTAGGCCTATTAGTTTGTGTGTGAAAGATTAATAGCCTGTAATTTTATAAATTTTTTAAATCCCTATCCTAAAAAAGCGGCATACATCCAAGTAAGTTTTTCTTGTTCGCGTATATAATCACTCATCAAAGCATTGGTGCCTTCATCTTCTATTGAATCCGAAAAGTCCAATATTTCTCTTTGTTTGCGAATCAAAATTTCAAAAGCATTTAAAATCTCTTGAACATCTTTGATGCCGTTTTGTGTTTCATTCGCTTCTTTAATTTCCGATTTTTTTACATAAACGGAATAGCGATGCTCGGGTGTAAGTCCTAATGTTAAAATACGTTCGGCCAATTCGTCAATTTTTAGAATCAAATCGTTGTAGAGTTCTTCAAATTTTGCATGTAACTCAAAAAATTTTTCTCCTTTGATATTCCAATGGAATCCTCTAACATTTTGATAAAAAACCGAATAATTAGCCAAAAGATCATTTAATTTTTCTGCTAATTCTTGACTTTTTTTAGGGTCTAAACCTATATAATTTTGCTTTTTCATAATTTGTTTGTTTTTTATTTTTTTGTTAGCACAAAAGTATGGCGACAAGTTTTATCAAGCAATAAATAATTATTATATAATTTTATTGTGCAATTATATTTGTTTATCACAAATAATAAAAACCGCTTGAAACAAGCGGTTTTTTATTATTTAAAACTTAAAATTTTACTTCAAAGCTGTCAAAACATCATCATAATCGGGTTCATCAACAATTTCGGGAACTTGTTGCGTATAGATAACTTTTCCGTTTTCGTCAATCACTACAACCGCTCTTGAATAAAGTTCTGCCAAAGGACCGTCAATAATTTCTACCCCATAATCCTTTCCGAAGTTTCCACTACATTTGAACCCTGAAAGATTGATTACATTTTCGATACCTTCGCTGGTGCAGAATCTTGCATGAGCAAAAGGTAAATCTTTTGAAATTGCTAAAACTTTGGTGTTGTCCAAAGCGGTTGCCAATTCATTGAATTTTCTCACCGATGCAGCACAAGTAGGGGTATCCAAACTCGGAAAAATGTTTAATACCAATTTGCTTCCTTTGAAATCATTTAAAGTTTTGTCACTCAAATCGGTTGCAGTAAGCTTAAAGTCAGGCGCCAAACTTCCTTTTGATGGGAGTTCTCCTATTGTATTTATTGGATTTCCTTTTAATGTTATTTTTGCCATTTTATTCTGTTTTTTTGTTTGTCAAATATACATTTTATAAATTAATTAAAATTAAATTTTTATTATTTATTTTTATAATATTTATAGTTTAAACTTATAATACATTAGTTTTTATTTTTAATTGACTGAATAATCTTTACTTTTGTATAAAATGAGTGATATATGAAGAGAAAATCCCTTGAAGAAGTACATAGCAGTGTGGATACTTTGAAGAAAAAAGGTTTTTTTCGGAAGTTACTGGCTTTTATGGGACCGGCTTATCTCATCAGTGTCGGATATATGGATCCGGGGAATTGGGCAACGGATTTAGCCGGTGGAAGTCAGTTTGGTTATACTTTGATTTGGGTTTTATTGATGTCCAACATTATGGCTTTGCTTTTGCAAAGTTTGAGTGTACGTCTGGGAATTGTTAGGGGGTTGGATTTAGCGCAGGCTTGTAGGGAATCATATCCCAAGCCAGTTAATTACGCACTTTATTTTTTGGCGGAAATTGCTATTATTGCCACTGATTTGGCGGAAGTTATCGGGATGGCTATCGGATTGAATTTGTTATTTGGTATTCCTGTTATTTGGGGAATTTTGATTACTTTTTTGGATACGTTTGTTTTGCTGTTTTTGATAAACAAAGGTATGCGAAAAATGGAAGCTTTCATCTTATCCTTGGTTTTTATTATCGGATTGGCATTTTTGGTTGAAATGTTTTTGGCAAAACCCCATTTGGGAAGTGTTTTGAAAGGTTTTATTCCTTCCATTCCCAACAGTGATGCCTTGTATATTGCCTTGGGAATTATAGGAGCAACGGTGATGCCGCATAATTTGTATTTACATTCTTCTTTGGTGCAAACCAGAAAATTCGACTGGACTAAAAAAGGGATCAAAGAAGCTTTGAAGTTTAATTTTATCGATAGTGCCATTGCCTTAAATTTGGCTTTTTTTGTGAATGCCGGAATATTGATTTTGGCAGCGGCAACTTTTTATAAAGCCGGTTTGTTTCAAGTAGCCGAAATACAAGACGCTTATAAATTATTGGAACCTTTGTTAGGTTCAAAACTGGCTCCTGTATTGTTTGCCGTAGCTTTGATAGCTGCCGGTCAAAGTTCTACGATTACGGGAACACTAGCCGGACAAATTATTATGGAAGGTTTTATCAATCTGCGTTTACAAGCTTGGGTAAGGCGTATGATAACCCGTTTGTTTGCTATATTGCCTGCTATAGCAGTCGTTTGGATTTTCGGAGAAGCTTATACGGGCAAAATGCTGGTTTTCAGTCAGGTGATTTTGAGTTTACAATTAGGTTTTGCGGTTATTCCCTTGATACATTTCGTAAGTAACAAAAAAAATATGGGGGGGTTTGTAATTGGAGTGCCTGTTAAAATTTTTGCTTGGATAATTACTGCCGTTATTGTGGGCTTGAATGCGACTTTGGTAGTTGGGGAGTTAAAACATTGGTTGGTGCTGATAAAAAATCCGCTTTGGATAATACTGATATTTATTGTTTTGTCCTTGATTGTGGTATTATTATTATATATAACCTTTATGCCTTTTGTCAAAGGCTTAACCGGAAGGAAATTGGTATTGCATGCTTTGGAAGATATAGATTTGGATTTTTCTCCGCCGGTATATAAACGTATTATGATTGCTTTGGATTTTTCCGATATCGATAAAGAAGTTTTGCGTCACGCATTGGCTTTGGGAAATCCGCATACCGAATATTTGTTGACGCATATTGTGGAAAGTATTCCGGCAATTTACCACGCCAAACATTCCCGCGACTATGAAACTTTGAAAGATGCTGAGGTTTTGGATAAATATGCTGAAAGAATAGGGGCACTCGGTTATAAGGTGCTGACCGAGATCGGATATGGTTCTCCTAAAAATGCAATTCCTGAAATAGCTGTAAAATTTAATCCCGATGTGTTGGTATTAGGTTCGCACGGACATAAATTTTTAAAAGATGTTTTGCTTGGCACGACAATAAATTCTGTGCGTCATCAGTTGAAGATACCGATATTTGTGGTTAGATCATAAGTTTATAAAATCTGTCCCAAACCGAAAAATATTGCGAATAAAAAAGTAGCTATTGCCAATTTTTTTAATTCGGGGTCAAAGTCTTTGGGGTTTTGTATTAAAATGATTCTTGCAGTATGTTTTAATATTAAAATATACGGGAGAATAAAAATCCATTGCCAAGGACCTTTATAATGGTGATAATTATATGCTTGTACCAAAAATAAAGGTAAAATCATAAGTAAAATATGATATTTTTTGGCATTTTGCAACCCTATTTTGACCGGAATTGTGTTTTTTTTTGCCTTTTGGTCGGATTGAATGTCTCGCATATTATTGAGGTTAAGCACCCCGATACTTAAAAAACCGATGCTCAAAGCCGGAAAAATTAAAGTCCAATCCAAGTGTCGGGCGTAAAGAAAATATGCACCGATAACGGAAACCAGCCCGAAGAAAATCAATACGAATAAGTCGCCCATACCAAAATATCCGTAAGCTTTTTTTCCAATGGTATATTTGATAGCCGCCGTTATGGATGCTAGTCCCAAAAATAAATAAAATAAGATGATTTTCCAATGTTGTATACCAAAAGCCGTCAATACCAGCCATAAAGCAAATATGAAAGATAAAACAGCGGTCCAAATAATGGCTTTTTTCATTTGAGCAGGCGTAATTTTCCCCGATTGTAAAGCTCTTGAGGGTCCTATGCGATCCTGATTATCAGTCCCTTTGACTCCATCGCCGTAATCGTTGGCAAAATTGGAAAGGATTTGAAAAAGTATGGCGGTAATTAAGGATAATATAAAAATTTTCCATTGGAAATATCCATCGGCAGCTGCTAAAAAACCGGCGAGAATTATTCCGGATAATGAAAGCGGAAGTGTTCGGAGACGGGCAGCTGATATCCAGTTTTTAATCATTGGAATTTTGTTTTAAAAATTTTTGTGCTTCGAGTAAATCTTCTTCGGTATCGATGCCGAAATTGATATGGTCGGTTGTTATCATTTTTATGCGGTATCCGTTTTCCAGAAATCGCAGATTTTCCAGTTTTTCTATTTTTTCGAGCTTGGATTCTTGTAAATTTGCAATTTCCATTAATACGGATTTTCTAAAAGCATATACCCCGATATGTTTATAAGCCGTTTGAAAACCGTTGCTACGCGGATAGGGTATAGGTGCTCTTGAAAAATATAAGGCAAAATTGTTTTCGTCGGTTACCACCTTGACATTATTGGGATTGAGAAATTGTTTTTCATTTTTGATTGCTATCATTAAGGAAGCAATATCGATGATTTGCCGGGTATCATTTTCAAAAACTTCGATTAAACTTTGTAATTGTCGGGTATCTATAAAAGGTTCGTCGCCTTGAATGTTGATGATGATATCAGCTTTAATATCCGGAGCAAATTCGGCAATACGATCGGTTCCGGTAGCATGATTTTTTTTGCTCATTAATGCTTTTCCGCCATGATTTTTTATTTCATTAAGAATATCTTGGTGGTCGGTGATCACAAAAACTTCATCGAACAGCCGGCTATTTACGGCTGCTTCGTAAGTTCGCAGAATAACACTTTTTCCCAAAAGATCTTTCATAAGTTTTTCGGGGAATCGTTCGGAAGCCATACGTGCGGGTATTAGTGCTGCGGTTTTCATTGTTTGGCGTATTTTTCAAGGATTTTATGAACTTGGCTGCTATTCCAATCGGCAGCGCCTGTTTTTTGCACAACGATATTTCCTTTTTTATCGATAATATAAGTTGTAGGAATACTAGATGATTGCAATTGCGGTGGAATTTCGGATTGCATAAAATATACCGGAAGTTCTTGAAAATCGTTTTTTTGCAAAAAAGCTTTGACCTTTTCGGGTTTATCGTGTGCTACAAAGAGAAATACGATATCTCGATTGTTTTGATATTTTTCATAAAGTCGTTTCAGACTGGGAAGTTCGGCGACACAAGGCGGGCACCAGGTAGCCCAATTGTTGATGAGAATAACTTTTCCTTTATATTGATTGAGGTTAGTCAATCGGTTTTGTTTATCGACCAGTTGCCAATTGTAAGTTTCTAAATGTAACCGGTTTTCTGGTTTTATTTCCAAATTTTCAATTCGTGAGGTAACGAAAGATACTCCTTTGATAAGTAAAGCTCTAAGCGGCATTCCAGCCGGGGTAAACATAAAGAGTAATAAACCGAAAAATAAAAGGTTTTTCCATTGCTTTTTGATAAAATCCATTGATATAGTATTTGTTGCAAAAATAGGTAAATAATTTTGAATTATGAATGGTGCTTGATGACAGATGACTGAAGTCGGAAGTCGCAGGCGGGAAGTTTAGGAATATGTTCGTAAATCGAAGGAGTGTAGTTAAAAATACTCGTCGTATCTATGGATATGACTGTGTTTTTTGCCTTGAACTCGCAAAAATAATTCTAATTTATACCGGAATAAAAAATAGGTGCTTTTGGTATTGGGCGGCTGGCATAGGAAGGGGCACGCCATAGAAATTAAAAAATTAAACGTAAATTTGTAGGACAAAATCCGTATTTATGAAAGGTATTATTTTAGCCGGAGGTTCGGGAACTCGTTTATATCCACTGACGATGGCGGTTTCCAAACAACTGTTGCCGGTATATGACAAACCGATGATTTATTATCCGCTGTCGGTATTGATGTTGGCGGGAATCAGAGAGATACTGATTATTTCC
>JALSPZ010000323.1 GCA_026985675.1 Flavobacteriales bacterium | reverse complement strand
GCAAATTACTTACGGTGATAATCAAAACGAACAGGATTTGAGCAATTATGATGTTTTTGTGGTTTGCGAACCCAATCAATTATTTACAAATGACGAAAAAACAGCTCTATTAAACTTCGTTTACAATGGTGGCAATTTATTTATGATTTCCGACCATAATAATTCGGACAGAGACGGCGATGGTTACGATTCCGTTGATGTTTGGAACGATTTTTTAAACAATAATTCGACCGGAAGTAACCCTTTCGGTATCCATCTGAATTATGAAAATTTTACAGAAGCCAGCACTGACATTGCAGATTTACCCGGCAACCCCATATTAGACGGTTCATTTGGTTTTATTACTCGTATAGAATTTTATAATGGAACCAGTTTTAATTTGAATCATTTGGAAAACCAAAGTGTTACCGCATTAGTTTTTAGAAATGGATATGAAAATGATTTATCGCAAGTAATGATTGCCAGTGCAGAATACGGATTGGGAAAAGTTTTGGCTGTTGGAGATAGCTCAATAGTAGATGACGGCTCGGGAGACCCTAATGATCATTTATACGACGGATGGATATTTGATGCTAATGGGAACCATAGACGATTGATAATGAATGCAATGGAGTGGATGCTAAATTCTACAAATGCTATTTTAACCAATGCTGATAATAAAAACTTAAAAGTTTATGCGTACAAAAATGAAATTCATATCAATACCAAAGGAAACTACCTTTTAAAATTGTATGATTTGTCAGGCAGAGAAATTTTACAACGAAAAACTAAACAAACACAAAGTTTTATTTTACCATACAAAGGAATTATTTTTTACAGATTGCTACAAAATAATATTTTGGTAAAAGTTGGGAGATTGGCTTTAACAAATTAATTTTTTTCTCTATATTTGCAAGCACAATTACGGGGCCATAGCTCAGCTGGCTAGAGTGCTTGACTGGCAGTCAAGAGGTCGAGGGTTCGAGTCCCTTTGGCTCCACAAACAAAAAGTCCACCCAAACCGGTGGACTTTTTTAATTTATATATTTATCAATTCATTACATCATTGGCATTCCGCCACCCATTCCGGGCATTCCGGCGGCAGGTGCTTCTTTTTCTTTAATATCCGTAATAGAAGCTTCGGTAGTTAGAATCATACCGGAAACAGATGCTGCATTTTCCAAAGCGGTTCTGGAAACTTTTTTAGGGTCTATAATTCCGACTTTGAACATATTTACATATTTGTCATTTTTGGCATCGTATCCGAAATCTCCTTCTCCTTCTTCAACTTTTCCGGCAACTATTGCACCTTCTTTTCCGGCATTATTTACAATTTGTCTCAAAGGTTCTTCAACAGCTCTTTCTACGATTTTTATTCCGGTTTCTTCATCCGGATTGTCTCCTTTAAGGTCTTTTAAGGCTTTTTTAGCTCTTAGTAAGGCAACACCACCTCCTGGAATAATACCTTCTTCAACTGCTGCTCTGGTAGCATTCAAAGCATCTTCCACTCTGTCTTTCTTTTCTTTAAGTTCCACTTCTGATGGCGCTCCAACATATAATACAGCAACACCACCAGCAAGTTTAGCCAATCTTTCTTGCAATTTTTCCTTGTCATATTCGGAAGTGGTAGTTTCAATTTGAGCTTTAATTTGTTTTACTCTGGCTTCCACATCTTCTTTTTTCCCTGCACCTCCTACAATTGTGGTATTATCTTTATCAATGGTTACTTTTTCTGCTTGTCCCAACATATTCAAATCTACATTTTCCAAAGTATATCCTCTTTCTTCGGAAATAACAGTTCCTCCTGTTAATATGGCTATATCATCCAACATGGCTTTTCTTCTATCACCAAATCCGGGAGCTTTTACTGCCGCTATTTTCAATGTTCCTCTAAGCTTGTTAACCACCAAAGTAGCCAAAGCTTCTCCTTCTACATCTTCTGCTATAATCAACAAAGGACGTCCGGTCTGAGCTGTTTTTTCCAATACCGGAAGTAAATCTTTCATGCTGGATATTTTTTTATCCACCAATAGTATATAAGGTTTTTCCAAATCAACTTCCATTTTTTCATGATCCGTAACAAAATAAGGAGAAATATATCCTCTGTCGAATTGCATACCTTCTACTACATCCACATAAGTATCCATTCCTTTGGCTTCTTCAACAGTGATAACCCCTTCTTTTCCTACTTTGGAGAAAGCTGTGGCAATCAAATCTCCAATTTTTTCATCATTATTTGCAGAGATTGAAGCTACTTGTTTTATTTTTTCTACATCATCACCAACTTCAATGGCTTGTTTTGCCAAATCTTCAACAATCGCTTTTGTAGCTTTATCAATTCCGTTTTTCAAGTCCAAAGGATTAGCTCCTGCTGCAACGTTTTTTAGACCTTCTTTAATCATTGCTTGAGCCAATACAGTAGCAGTTGTTGTACCATCTCCTGCCAAATCATTGGTTTTAGATGCAACTTCTTTTACCATTTGTGCACCCATGTTTTCAAGTGCGTCTTCCAATTCAATTTCTTTTGCAACCGTAACACCATCTTTGGTAATTTGCGGACCACCAAAAGATTTTTCAATTATTACATTTCTTCCTTTGGGTCCCAAAGTTACTTTAACGGTATTTGCTAATTTATCGACGCCTCTTTTGAGAGCATCTCTTGACTCTACATCAAATTTAATTTCTTTTGCCATAGTTTATTTTGTTTTTTTGTTCAGTCGATTTATAACATAAATTATGCCATTGGTTTTTTTAATTTAATCATAAAAAAAGAGTGCCAAAATGTCAGCACTCTTAAATAAAATTTAAAAAAATTATAAATTTATTTTTTTGTATTATCTTCTTGTCCAGAATTAACAGGTGCAGTTTTTTTATCGGTGGCAGGTGCAGGATTTGTATCTAAAACCGGCTGCAAGTCTTTCGCATGTTCTTCAACCGCTTGTTTAACTTGTGATTTTTCGGGAGCTGTTGTTTTCAAAATTACGGAATTGGATAATAAAATCAATATCACCAAAAATGAAAATAAATACCATGTGGTTTTATCCAAAAAATTGGTAGTTTCCTGAACACCTCCAAACATATTTCCACCGCCACCACCGAAAGTGGAATCCAAACCTCCTCCTTTGGGATTTTGCACCATAATAATCAAAATCAATAAGACGGCAACTATTGCTATAAGAAAAATAAATAAATATAAGCTCATAATTCTATTTTTTTATATGTTTTTTTAATTCATTAATTCGATTTGCAAAATAACTACTTTTTTTTGGATATTTCAAACTTAATATCTTAAAAGCTTGAATTGCTTTATCATATTTTTTCTGTTTGATATATAAATTAGCCAAGGTTTCAGTCATCAGCATTTGTTTTTCCTCAACACTTTTTATAACGTTTTCGGGAGGCGAAACGGTTTGATTCCTTTTAGGAACAATTTTGGGTTTTTCTTTTAAAAATTTATCAATCAATTCAAAAATCGGGTCTTGTTTTTTATTTTTTTGCTTTCCGGATTGACTGATATACCGTAACCACTGTGAATAAGTCATTTTTTCGGGAACTTTTTCATTGCTTTTTTCTTCTTTTCGGGTAATTTCAAATTTTTCGACTTTATTTTCGACTTTTTCAACCGTTTCGTTCTCCTTAAAAGTTTTGTCAGCTAAATGTTTTTCCTCTAAATTTAATGGAATTTCCATATCTTCTTTTTCTTTTCGAGCAAAAGAATCTATATCTTCCATAAAACGAAACAAAATACTCCGATCGGTTGTTAAAGCAGCGGTGCGGTAGAGCATTTTATTGTGTAAAATGTTGTTGTTTTTTAAAGTTTTGACATACAAAGCCAAAGCCGATTGAAAATACGGATATTTTTTTATCAATTTTTCAAATCCAACCGTATCAGTATAAGTGATTTTATCCGGCAAAAGCAAAAAATTATAATATTTATCTTTATCTATTACCATTTGGCCAAGGTATCATTAAAAATATCATTTAATATTTGCTCAAATATAACTTGATGAGCTTCATCTTGTATTTCCACTCTACTTTTATCAGCAGGATAATCGTAATAATAGGAATAAGTTTTTGTAAAACTATCCTCATCTTTTTTTCTATTGGTATATATTATTTTAACACTTATTGTTAGTCGGTTCATAGCAGCCGTTTGTCCAGCTGTCAGAGATACCGGTTGTATATTATAGTCGGTAATTTCTCCTTCAAAACTCAAATCTCCTTCGGCTTTTACTTGTTCCAAATTAGTTGATTGTGTAATTTTGTCTATTAATAAATTTCTAAATTCATCATTAATCCCTGGGACCACCAATGATGCATTATTTGGAAAATAACTTACAGAAAAAGTTTTGATATTTTTACCGATATTTATTCCCGTAAAAGAGTAATTTATTTTACAAGAATAGAATACGGTTATAAAAATTATAAATAATATTTTTTTCATTGCCGAATATCGTATTGTTTTATTTTTCTATACAAGGTTCGTTCCGAAATTCCCAGTTCATCTGCCGCTTTTTTTCTTCTTCCGTTATGTTTTTTTAGTGCTTTTATAATCAAATCTTTCTCCTTTTCTTGCAAAGATAAAGTTTCCCCATTCAATTCATTATTAGTTTCATTTGAAAAATCATGATTTCCATTATAAACAATCTCAACCGGTGTATGTTCTTGATTTCCGGGACTTCCTATCAAAACAGGAGGTTGCAGATGTTTAATTTCTTCTTTGAGATGATCAATTTCGTTTTTTAGTTCAAATATCAATTTATAAATTATTTCTCGATCCTTGTTCAAGTCCAAATTTTCAGGTTCTCCCACAACTATGGAAGGAAAATGTTTGGCAAGTCCGGGTAAATATTTCTTTAAAATTTCACCATCAATTAAACGGTTTTCTTCCAATATGGAAATTTGTTCTACAATATTTTTTAATTGCCTGATATTTCCAGGCCAATGATAACTTAACAAAACTTGAATAGCATCGGGGGTTAATTTAATAGGCGGCACATGATACTTATGTCCAAAATCCGAAGCAAATTTTCTAAATAATAAATAAATATCCTCTTTTCTTTCTCTTAAAGGAGGAAGTTTAATTTCCACTGTATTTAAACGATAATATAAATCTTCGCGAAACTTTCCTTGTTCAACTAATTTCAATAAATCCCTATTGGTGGCTGCAACTATTCGTACATCAGTTTTTTGCACTTTTGAAGAACCTACTTTAATAAACTCACCGTTTTCCAGTACTCTGAGCAATCTGACTTGTGTAGTTAGAGGCAGTTCCCCGACTTCATCCAAAAACAAGGTTCCTTTGTCCGCCATTTCAAAATATCCTTTTCGTGAAGCAATAGCTCCGGTAAAAGAACCTTTTTCGTGTCCGAAAAGTTCGCTATCAATAGTGCCTTCGGGAATGGCTCCACAGTTAACAGCAAAATAAGGACCGTGTTTTCTATATGAATTATGATGTATAATTTGAGGAATCACTTCTTTTCCCGTTCCGCTTTCTCCGGAAACCAAAACCGTAATATCGGTAGGAGCCACTCTTACCGCACGGGCCAATGCTCTATTGAGTTTCAGATCGTCTCCTATAATTCCATAACGTTGTTTAATACCTTGTAGATACTCGGACATAAAATATTAACTTTAGACTTTTACAAAGATAAGAATAAAAACTGACTATTTGGCAGGAAATTGATTTAAAAAAATAATTGTTTATTTCTATTGAAAACATATTTTTGTAAAAAATTATATTTCAAATGAAGCCCAAAGTATTTTATCTGAAAACCTGTAATACTTCTATGCGTATTTTAAAGGAATTGGAAGGTTTAATTCAAGATTTTGAACGTATCGATATTAAAGAAAATCCCGTTACCCCCGAAGCACTGGATCAAATGAAAAAAATCACCGGAAGTTATGAAGCATTGTTCAGTAAAAGAGCAAAAAAATATAAAGAAATGGGACTGAAAAACATGCCCCTTACTGATGATGATTATCGTTATTATATTTTACAAGATTATACTTTTCTGAAACGTCCCGTTTTTTGGTTGAATGATAGAGTTTTTGCAGGCAATAGTAAAAAAACAATAGAGGAATTAAAACAAACTTTATCTAAGCATGACTAATAAACAAAAAGGAATTTTATTTGCTTTTCTTGCAGCACTTATTTATGGCGTAACTTTCACAATCGCCAAAGATGTTATGAAAATTCACGTTCCTTCTTTTGCTCTTACCTTGATGAGGGTATCCGGTGCAGCTATAATTTTTTGGTTGATATCTTTCACTTTACCCAAAGAAAAAATAGAAAAAAAAGATTATAGAAAATTTTTTATTGCCGCATTATTCGGTATAGCGCTAAACATGATGACCTTTCTTAAAGGTCTCTCATACACTTCCCCCATTTCGGCTTCGGTTTTAATGATAACCGCACCTATTTTTGTTATGATTTTTTCTTTTATTTTTCTAAAAAATCCAATAACTCGATACAAAGTTGCAGGAGTATTGCTGGGAATGACCGGTGCCGTTTTTTTAATTCTTTACGGAAAAAAACTTTCCATTCACGGAAGTAATCCGAGACTGGGAAACTTATTGGTGGTTTTTAATGCCATATCTTATGCTTTATACTTAATTTTGGCTAAACCCTTATTAAAATATTATCATCCGGTAACTTTTGCCAAATGGCTATATACTTTCGGGTTAATATTGATTATTCCTTTTACTGTCAACGAATTTGCTCAACTGGATTGGCAAAATATCCCCATTCAGATACATTTAAAAATTGTATTCTTGGTATTTTTTTCAACGGTTTTGACCTATCTTTTCAATCTTATGGCACTCAAAGCTTTAAAACCGACTACTATGAGTGTTTTTATCTACCTTCAACCTTTGATTGCATCGGTGTTTGCTATATTTATGGGAGCAGACCATTTGACTTGGGTAAAAATAATCGCTGCAAGTTTAATAATTATCGGGGTATATTTAGTAAATTTGTCATCAACTAAAAAAACTTAATATGTTATTGTCAATGACCGGTTTCGGGAAATCCCGAAAACAGAATAACGATATGGAAATCGTTGTGGAAATTAGAAGTTTAAACAGCAAAAACCAAGATATTAAAATACGTATTCCTTCCGGATACAAAACAAAAGAAACCGAAATCAGAAGTTTTATTTTGAATAAACTAATTCGAGGAAAAATAGATGTAAGTTTACAAATAGAATATTTAAGCGGCAAAGCCTCAGCTAAGATTAATCCGCAAGCTTTGACCGCATATCTTTCCCAACTGAAACAAATAAAACCCGATATTGATGAAAATTTGGCTATCAATTCCATTATACGATTGCCGGATGTTCTTAAAACCGATGAAAACGAACCCGATGAAAAATTATG
>JALSPZ010000322.1 GCA_026985675.1 Flavobacteriales bacterium | reverse complement strand
TGCCCAAGTAGGCACCATAATTGAAGACAGCGGAAAACCGACATTTGACCACATTGTTGCCAGCGAAGGATCTTCACCTTTATTAACACCTTCAACAACTACTGACGATGACGATAAAGCACGCGGAATATAATCTCTGAAATTAACATATTTTGTTTGATTGGGAGGCATATTGCCATATTTTTCAAATAAATCTTCCTTCAACAAAGAGTGATATAAACCTTTTGCCACATTTTGTTGTATAAATTGAGCGGATAAACCTTCATAAGTAGATACTTGTGAGTAAAAGAGCTGGTTTGTCGTATTGTATCTGATGTAACCGCTACTTTCAAACCCAAATTTTCCGGTATGAGAATAATTTGTTCTGATGAGGTAACCGAAGGGGGCAACACGCGGATCATTAGCATCAAATTTTACATATTTAAAGTTATTTATTTCGTAATATGCCGCCCCGCCCTGTGCATCAATAACACCAAAATTTGCTTCTAATCCCGTAGGACGTTTTAAATTGTTGAGCAAGGCTTCAAAATCGGCGAGGCTTTTGCAAGTGGCGAGTGCTTTTTTAATAATTCGACCTTCTAAACCGGTTAATTTTGCATTATTATCCAAGTTCAAATTATACGAAGCCGAGTTCATAATGGCAAATCCTTCTGTGTTTACGCCAATCCAGACGCTTTTTCCGTTTAAATCTCTCGAATTTACCAATCCTACATAAGCATATTTACCATCATCAAAATAACGCAATACATTGTTTACTGCCCAAGTATCGCGATTTTTCCAAAGCATCGGACGCCCGTCTTTTGTATATTTTCCTGATATTACGGCAGTTGTGCAAGCCTTTGTCAAATTTGAACTCAATAAGAGCATCAAAAATAATAATTGAATAACTATTTTTTTCATATTATAAACTATTTTATACCGCAAGGTAAGAATTTTTCGTGTGTTATTTTTAAGGTTTTATAAAAAATATCTTATAATTTCTCAAATTGAAAACCCAAAAAGTGCTTATAATACTTCATCATTTTTTGATAGTCTTTGTTGGTTTTAAAAAAATCGGGTTGCAATATAAAATCCTTGACAGGCAAAATTTCATAATGTCTTTTTTTATTTTCAAAATACTTATAAACCCATATCGGAATAATTTCAAGGTTTGAAATATATGTTTTGTTGTTTTTTTCTTTGGTTAAATCTATGGCGACTAACATACTGCCATCTCGTGGAAAAGTCCGTTGGTTGCTCAAAAAATTTCCTAATGAATAGACCGTAAGGGAATGAATACGTTTTAAACTGTCTTTTTTCACTTCTACGGGCTGAATAACGTGTGGGTGAGAACCAATAACAAGATTGACACCATTTTTGTGTAAAAATTTTGCCAATTTCTTTTGTCGCTTACTTGCCTTGTTTTGATATTGTATGCCCCAATGCAAAAAAACAATAATTTCATCCGGATTTGATAATTTTGTCTTTATCAAATCTTTTTTGATTTGTAAGGTGTCAGTCAAATTAACTTTGGTAGGAAAAGGGACTGCCAAACCATTTGTGCCATAAGTGTAGTTGAGCAATGCGATTTTGATACTGTCCTTTTCAATAATCAAAGGCGTTAGCGAATCTCTTT
>JALSPZ010000321.1 GCA_026985675.1 Flavobacteriales bacterium | reverse complement strand
CGAAAGTAAACAATCCCAATAGCGGACCATAAGTATAACCGGCAAATTTGAATATGGAATTGATAATACTTTTGTCCGTAATTATCATTTTATATAATATCAGAATAAAAATAAAGAATAGCGAAATTCCGATATGCACCATCTTGCGAATTTTCTTTTGTTGTTCGGGAGGGTATTTCTTATCGATTTCCAAGATATCCAAGCTAAATGACGTGGTAATGGCGGTCATTGACGAGTCGGCACTGGAATAGGCGGCGGCGATTAATCCCAAGATAAAAAATATAGCGGCTGCAATTCCCAAATCGGTTTTGACAGCAAGATATGGAAATATTTTGTCGCCTTCTATATTCATTGCCTTTAAATCGATATGTTGGTGTTGTGCGTACATCAATAAAAGGACGCCAAGAGATAAAAACAAAAGGTTAACAAACAATAAAGAGATGGAAAACCAACGCATATTTTTTTGCGAATCTTTTAGCGTTTTTACCGTAAGATTTTTTTGCATCATTCCTTGGTCAAGTCCGGTCATAGCAATGGCAATAAAAACTCCTGCCAAGAATTGTTTCCAAAAATAATTTCCTGCATTCACGTCATCAAAGAAAAATATTTTGGCGTGAGGGCTGTTCCAAACGGATTTTACCAAGTCCGTAAATCCCATTTCCATTCTGCTCCCGATTAAATAAATAGAAATAACCAAAGCTACCAACATAAATAAAGTTTGAAGGGTATCGGTCCAAATAATCGTTTTGATTCCCCCTTTGAAGGTATAAATCCAAATAAGAATTATGGTAATGGTAACTGTTACCCAAAACGGGACGCCGAGTTCATCAAAGATCAATAGTTGCATAACGCCTGCTACTAAAAACAAACGTAAACTTGCTCCGGCAATTCGAGCGATTAAAAACAAAACCGAACCGGTTTTATGACTGGTATTTCCGAAACGTTCTTCGAGATATTTATAAATGGAAGTCAAATTCATTTTGTAGTAAAGCGGAAGCAAAACATAAGCAATAACAAAATAACCTACAACAAACCCCATAACCATTTGCATATAAGCAAATTTTTTGGTTTCAACCCACCCCGGCACTGAAATAAAAGTAATTCCCGACAGCGATGCTCCTATCATACCGAAAGCTACCAAATACCAAGGAGCTTCACGTTTGGCTCTAAAAAAAACTTCGTTGCTGTCTTCTTTGCCGGTAAAAAATGAAATGGAAATCAATACTAAAAAGTATATGGCAATTATAATCAGAATGGAAGTTGCACTCATAGTTTGTATTTTGGTTGAACAAATTTAATCAAATTAATTTATTTGGGATAAAAAAACCTTTAAGCAGTAATACTTAAAGGTTTTTGAGGTTTTGATTTAAAAATTGTTATAATTTTTCAAATCTTGCTTGGAAAAATCGTAAATATTTGGGTTCGTAAACCATTTTTAATCCTTTGGCTTTGTGCGCATTTTCAAATACATCAATTACGGATTCGGCTACTACATCCATATGTGCTTGGGTATAAACACGACGGGGGATAGTCAAACGCACTAACTCCAATTTCGGATAATTGTGTTTGCCGGTTTCTTTGTTTCGACCGGCTGATACTACACCGCGTTCCATAGCACGAACGCCGG
>JALSPZ010000320.1 GCA_026985675.1 Flavobacteriales bacterium | reverse complement strand
TTAGGTGCTAATGCTATGGTGATTGAAGATGTCGATTTAACCGATTTAAGCGGATTGGGAATACCTTCCCTAAGACAAACTTCGGATGAAGATTTGGTAGTGCTTCCGGCAAAATCCGTTATCGGAGTAGCGCCGGATCCTAATAATCCTCAATTGGTTTACGGGCTTACCATTCCATTGGAAAACAAATGGATTTTAACTAAAAAGGAAATCGAAAGGGTAAGAAATGCAACGGCTGCTTATAATGCTACAATCACTGCTTTGGCAGATGCAAAAGGTCTTGCAGTAGCTGATATGGCTATGGTAATGCAAAAATTACATAATAATTTGGTCATTGAAGATGGCTCCATTTATACTGCCGATTATTTTAATGGAACAAACTTGGATGAATTAGCCTTTGGTTTAGACGGTGTGCATCCGAATTCCAGAGGATATGCCATCATAGCAAATGAATTTATTAAAGCTATTGAAAGCAAATATAATGCTAATTTACCTTTGGTAACACCGGCACAGTATCCTACAATAACTATATTGCCTACAAATTAAAATGTAAGTATTATCATATTTTTAAGAGGCGCCTTTTATAAAGGTGCCTTTTTATTTGTATTAATTTTATAATTTTTCTTTTAAAAAGGCAGTCAATAAAGATTTTCCATCGGCTACTAATTCTTCCGGTGTTCCCATAAAAACCAAATGACCTCCTTTGTCTCCCCCTTCCGGTCCTAAATCAATAATCCAATCGGCTGACTTTATAATTTCCAAATTGTGTTCTATCACCAATATGCTATGCCCGTTTTCTATCAAAGCATCAAAAGATTTTAATAATTTTTTGATATCGTGGAAGTGTAAACCGGTCGTTGGCTCATCAAAAATAAATAAGGTTTTTTCTTGTTTATTTCCTTTTGTCAAAAAAGATGCTAATTTTATTCGTTGGGCTTCTCCGCCAGATAGAGTGGAAGAAGATTGGCCCAAACTTACATAACCAAGTCCTACATCTTGTAAAGGTTTGAGTTTTTCAACAATTTTGTTTTGATGGTGTTCATTGAAAAAAGTAATGGCTTCATCAACGGACATTTCCAAAATATCGGATATGTTTTTGCCTTGATATTCCACTTCCAATATTTCTTCTTTAAAACGTTTACCGTTGCAAACTTCACACGTCAGATGAACATCAGCCATAAATTGCATTTCAATGGTAATTACTCCTTCGCCTTTACAGGTTTCACAACGACCGCCTTCTATATTAAAACTGAAATGTTTGGGTTGAAATTTTCTTATCTTGGATAGTTTTTGTTGGGCAAATAATTGGCGGATATCGTCGTAAGCTTTGATATAAGTAACCGGATTGGAACGACTACTTCTTCCAATAGGGTTTTGATCGATATATTCTATATTACGTATTTGGTTTATTGCCCCTTCAATACTATTGTAATCTCCCGCTTTGGGTCCATAACCGTGGATTTTTTTGTGTAAAGCCGGATAAATGATTTCTTTGGTAAGTGTGCTTTTTCCACTACCGGAAACTCCGGTTATTACCGTTAAGGAATATAAAGGAAATTTGACATCAATATTTTTTAAATTATGTTCCCTTGCACCTTTAATCTCAATAAAATCTTTACTTTTCCTTCGGACTTTAGGTAATTCAATTTTTTGTGTTCCGTTAAGATATTGCGCAGTTAACGAATCACTTTTCAATATGGCTTTAAAATTTCCTTGTGCAATGATTTCTCCGCCAAATATTCCGGCTTCGGGTCCCATATCTATAATTTCATCGGCGGCATTCATAATGTCTTCATCGTGTTCTACCACAATTACCGTATTACCCAAATCCCGAAGGTTTTTCAAAACTTTTATTAATTTTTCAGTGTCTTTAGGATGCAACCCTATACTGGGCTCATCCAAAACATAAATAGATCCAACCAAACTGCTGCCTAAGGAAGTTGCTAAATTTATCCGTTGGGTTTCGCCTCCGGATAGAGTATTGGAAGCACGATTCAAAGTCAAATATCCCAAACCTACATTTAACATAAAATCCAATCGACTGTTGATTTCGTATAATATACGTTTGGCAATTTGTTGCTCTGTTGTTGAAAGTTCTAAATTTTCAAAAAAATCTTTTAGTTTTTCAATGGAAAAATCTACCAGTTCACCAATATTTTTTCCACCGATTTGCACATAAAAAGCTTCCGGTCTTAACCGCTTACCTTTACAAACCGGACAAATGGTTTTTCCTCGATAGCGAGCTAATAATACCCTGTTTTGGATTTTATAACTTTTGCTCTCGATTTCTTTAAAAAAATCGTTTATCCCTACAAAATACTGATTGCCTTCCCATATCAATTCTTTTTGTTCCTTACTTAGTTGATACCAAGGAGTATGAATAGGAAAATCAAATTTATGTGCATTTTTTATCAATAAATCTTTATAATAACTTAAACTGTTTCCTTTCCAACAAGCAATAGCTCCTTCATAAATAGATAAGCCGGTATTTGGAATAACTTTATCGGGGTCTATACCCAATACGCTTCCGAATCCGTTGCATTTCGGACAAGCACCATAAGGAGTATTAAAACTGAAAAGGTGTATATCCGGTTCGGGGAATTCCATTCCGTCCAAAGCAAATTTTGTAGAAAAAATGTGTTTTGCATGTGTTTCCCAATCGGTAAGAATTAATTCTCCATGCCCCTCAAAAAAAGCTTTTTGTATGGAATCTGCCAGTCGGTTTAAATAATCCTTGTCGTTTTGAATTTGTATCCGGTCAATAACCAACTCTATGTTTTGATCAAGCTTTTTTTTATGAAGTTCTTCGCTGATTTTAATCAGTTCGTTATTGATTTTTAATCGGTTATATCCTTGTTGTTCTAATATTCTCAACACCGTTTTCATATCTTTTCCTCCCAAGTTTTTGAGAGAAACCGATAGTATCCAACGACTTTTTTCTTTTTGTTGTTGGAGAAAATTCAAAACATCTTCCACCCGGTGTTTTTGAACAATTTGACCCGAAACGGGCGACACGGTTTTACCAATTCGGGCAAATAATAATTTTAAATAATCATAAATTTCGGTTGCCGTTCCTACAGTAGAACGGGGATTGGAAGTATTAACTTTTTGTTTAATGGCAATTGCAGGGGCAATCCCTTTAATATTTTTTACTTTGGGTTTTTGTATTTTTCCTAAAAATTGGCGAGCATACGAAGACAAACTTTCTATATAGCGGCGTTGTCCTTCGGCGTATAATGTATCATAAGCCAAACTTGATTTGCCGCTTCCGGAAACTCCAGTAATAACAACAAGTTTGTTTCGAGGTATAAGCAAACTTACGGATTTAAGATTATTTTCTTCAGCTTCTTGAATGAAAATATGCTTATCAGGATTATATTTTTCGTTAAGATTTTTCATCGAATATATCAAACCCAAAAGTTATTTATAGAAACAACCTGCTTTTATTGGGAAATGCAGGTTGTTTAAAAATTTTATGTGAATAAAATAAACTGAAAATTATTCATCTTCCAAAGCAGCCAAATATCTTTCGGCATCCAAAGCAGCCATACTACCGGTTCCTGCAGCGGTTACCGCTTGTTGATAAGTTGGATCCATAACATCACCGCAAGCAAAAACACCGGGTTTATTAGTCAAAGTGCTTTTAGGTTCAGTTATGATGTAACCTCTTTCGTCCAAATCTATTTGTCCGTTTAAAAATCCCGTATTGGGGGTATGACCGATTGCAATAAACAGTCCTTCCAAAGGTATGTCTTTTTTCTCTCCTGTTTTTTTGTTTACCACTCGAACACCTTCCACAACTTTATCGCCCAAAACTTCATCTATTTCGGTATCCCATACAATTTCAATATTTTCTATACGTTGCACACGGTTTTGCATAGCTTTGGAAGCACGCATTTTGTCTCTACGTACAAACATATATACTTTTTTTGCCAAACCTGCCAAATAACTGGCTTCTTCGGCTGCAACATCACCGCCGCCTACAACACCGACGGTTAAACCTTTGTAGAAAAATCCATCACAAGTGGCACAAGCCGAAACTCCTCCACCACGCAAACGTTGCTCACTTTCTAAACCAAGATATTTTGCAGATGCACCGGTAGCAATAATCACCGTATCGGCAGTTACTTCTTTATTGTTGTCGATCGTTACGATATGTTTTTCGCCTTTTTTGTCCGCCAATTGAACACCTGTTGCCATACCGAATCTTACTTCGGTTCCAAAACGCTCGGCTTGTTTTTTCATTCTTTCCATTAATTCGGGACCTTGAATACCTTCGGGAAATCCTGGATAATTTTCTACGTCTGTGGTAGTTGTTAGCTGACCACCCATTTCCATTCCCGTATATATAACTGGTTTGAAACCGGCTCTTGCTGCATAAATACCCGCAGTATATCCCGCAGGTCCAGAACCTAAAATTAATACTTGAATATGTTCTCTGTTTTCACTCATAATACTTGAATTTAATTAAGTTGCAAAGATACAAAATAATTAAATGGAAAATCAAGTAGCCCATTATTAAGTTCTCTTATATAATTATCATTAAGTCTGATAAGCATTTTTTTAAAAAACATCAAAATTAATGTCAAAAATCATTATTTAAACCATATGTTTTCATTAACTTTGAAAAGTTAAAAATATAAAAATTCTAAAATTATGAATAAGAAAGTAACAATAATCGGAGCCGGAAATGTTGGGGCTACCGTAGCGGATGTAGTTGCTAGAAAAAATATTGTGAGTGAAGTGGTTTTGATAGATATCAAACCGAATTTTGCAGAAGGTAAAGCTTTGGATATCTGGGAATCTTCTCATATTGAATATTTTGATACACGTGTAAAAGGTTATACCGATGATTATTCCAAAACAGCAGATTCCGATGTAGTGGTAATCACTTCCGGTGTTCCCAGAAAACCCGGAATGAGCCGAGACGATTTAATCGGTATCAATGCCAAAATTATGAAGGAAGTTTCTCAAAAAGCTTTGGAATATTCGCCCAATGCAAAATTTATAATTGTAGCTAATCCTTTGGATGTTATGACTTATACTGCATTATTGGCAACCGGATTACCCAGAACACAAGTATTCGGAATGGCGGGAGTTTTGGATACCGGACGTTTTGAAGCTTTTATAGCGGAAGAATTAAATGTTTCGCCCAAAGATGTAAATGCAATGTTGTTAGGTGGTCACGGAGATACTATGGTTCCGCTTCCACGTTTGACCAGCGTCTCGGGTTTGCCTTTACCCGATTTAATGCCGGCTGATAAAATACAAGAATTGGTTGAAAGAACCAAAAAAGGAGGTGGTGAGATCGTAAAATTGCTAGGAACTTCGGCTTGGTATGCCCCAGGTGCGGCAGCTGCACAAATGGTCGAAGCGGTTGTGCTTAATTCTCATAGAGTGATGCCGGTATGTGTAATGCTCGACGGTGAATACGGACAGAAAGATGTTGCTTTAGGAGTTCCGGTAAAATTGGGATACAACGGAGTGGAAGAAATTGTTGAAATTCAATTAAATGATGAAGAACAAGCTTTGCTTGATCAATCAGCCGAACACGTAAAATCAGTTATGAAAGTTTTGGACGATTTAAAATTGTTCTAAGCATAATTTTATTTTTTATGATAGCCGGGCTTATGTCCGGCTTTTTTGTGTTTTATCAGTTAATTTTATTAAAAATTTATTATCTTTAAAACCAATTTAACTATAAAATTTTATAACTATGAAAATTTATGACGATAAACACATCAAAAATGTTGCCTTCGTTGGAGCCCACGGTAGCGGCAAGACAACTCTTGCCGAAACTATGTTATTTGAAGCGGGTTTATTGAACAGAAGAGGAAAAGTAGAAGCTAAAAATACCGTGTCGGATTTTACTGATATTGAAAAAGAAAGACAAACTTCTATTTTTGCAACTCCTTTACATACCGAATGGCGCAATTATAAAATCAATATTATAGATACGCCGGGACTGGATGATTTTATTGGTGAAGTAATATCTTCAATGAGAGTCTCCGAAACCGCTTTGATGGTGATTAATGGTGTTCACGGAGCAGAAGTTGGAACCGAGATTATTTGGAATTATATTGACCGTTTTAACAGACCAACAGTTTTTGTTGTCAATCAAATAGATCATCCCGATGCCAATTTTGAAGAAGCTTTTAACAGTATAGTGGAATTGGTTGGTAACAATGCCGTTAAAATCCAATTTCCTTATAAAACTCCCGATGGGCGTCAAGCTATTGTAGATGTTTTGAAAATGAAAATGTATGTTTTTGGTCCTGAAGGTGGAAAACCCGAAAAACACGAAATTCCCGATGAGTTAAAAGAACAAGCCGACCAACTTCATAATGAATTGGTGGAAAAAGCTGCCGAAAATGATGAAGAATTGATGGAACTCTATTTTGATAAAGGAACATTGAATGAAGATGAAATGAAAAAGGGAATTAAAAAAGGAATGTTAAATTTGGAATTATTCCCTGTTTTTGTAATGTCTGCCTTGAATGATATGGGAAGCGGACGATTAATGGGATTTATTGATAATGTAACTCCCTCTGCACAAGATATGCCGGCTGAACAAAGTTTGGAAGGTGAAATTATCAATCCCGATCCAAATACAAATCCTTCGCTATTTGTATTTAAAACAAAATATGAACCCAACGTTGGAAAAATTACTTATTTTAAAGTAAAATCAGGAAAGGTTAAAACCGGTGATAAATTGCAAAACAGCAGAACAGGTGAAATGGAAAATTTGGGACAATTATATATCATTAACGGTAAACAAAGAGAACAAGTGGAGGAATTGGTTGCAGGAGATATTGGTGCGGTTATAAAACTAAAATCAACAGAAACCGGAGATACCTTACATCATCCAGAACATAAAATCAGTTTTAAACCTATTCAATTTCCCAAACCGCGAATAAGAAAAGCTGTTAAAGCTGCCAACAAAAACGATGAAGAAAAACTTCAAGATGCTTTGAAACGTATTCATAGTCAAGATCCTACTGTTGTGATTGAATATGATAAAGAAATGAAACAACAAATATTAGGTTGTCAAGGAGAATTACATTTGGCAATTATAGATTGGATGTTACAAAAAGAATACGGGATAAAAGCAGAGTTTATTAAACCCAAAATTTCTTATCGTGAAACGATTCAACGTTCGGCATCATCTTCCTATCGTCATAAAAAACAATCGGGTGGAGCAGGGCAATTTGGAGAAGTGCATTTAAAAATCGAACCTTATTACGAAGGCATACCTGATCCCGAAGGTTTTCCTATCCGTGGAAAAGAAGAAGAAGAATTGCCTTGGGGCGGAACTTTACAATTTATCAATTCTATTGTAGGAGGAGTAATTGATGCGCGATATTTACCTTCTATTAAAAAAGGTATTTTGGAAGTTATGGAAAGCGG
>JALSPZ010000319.1 GCA_026985675.1 Flavobacteriales bacterium | reverse complement strand
GGGACGAACATTTTTGTATCGAGAACCTTGTCAGTTCGAGTATTTTTGCTGACGGTAGGAAGCAAAATGTATCGAGAACTTGTACCGAGAGAACTAGTATTTAAAAAAGTATCTCGAAATTCTATAAAAATTTGAGACTTTCGCTTTTTCATAAAAATTACTCAACTCCAAATTATTTGTGAAATAGTTATTGAATTTCTGACTAAAACCCTTTAACTCTCAATAAAAATTATAAGTAATCATACCTTTCTGCAAGGCGGGGGCAGTTTCGTCCGAATTAAAAAAGCTTTCTTTGGCAGCTTGAATAGCAGATTCTATTAAACATTCGTAAGTAGTCGTAGATTTATTTTTATTATATTTTGCAGATAAAACATTTCCTTCTCTGTCAATTTCTACATTGATAACTACTAAACCTTTCATATCATCAGGACAAGTATAAAGCGGATTGGCAATATATACGTCAAATCGGTTTTTGATAAAATATTGGATATTACTTCTACCCGTAAAACGTTTTTCTTTTTGCTCTTTATCTTTTTTTTCGGATTTATCGGAAGATATTTGCTCTTGCATTTTTAACATTTCCTCGCGTTTTTCTTCAAAAGTTTTGATTTTCTCTTCTTGTTGCTTTCGAAATTCTTCAAAACTTTTGTCTTCTTGCAACATATTGGACGCTCTGTTGGTCTGTATCCTGTTTTTTAAAGCATCATTAATTTCGGGTAGTTCTATTGCTTCTTTTGGTTTCAGCTCTTCAAAATCAAAATTTTCATCGGTAAAATTTACCGTATAAGTTTGTTCGGGAGGAGTTTCTCTAAAACCAATTTGAAAAAGCAATACAAATATTATCAATTCAATAATCAAACTGATAATTAAAGCTTTTTCCAGATGAGTCAATCTATATTTTTTCGATTTCATCTAACCAATCTTTTATTTCCATAGCATTATTAACGTCAAAACTCCCGATTTTAGTTCTTCGCAAAGCCGAAAGGTGTCCACCTGTTTCTAAATATCTCCCGAAATCATAAGCCAAGGAGCGGATATAAGTGCCTTTACTGACTTTTACTCGAAACCGGACTTCAGGCAAATCAATTTGAATAATTTCAAAATCAAAAATTTCAATCGGTCGTTTTTTTATTTCAACCGTTTCGCCTTTACGTGCATGTTCATAAAGTTTTTTTCCGTTTTTTTTTATAGCCGAATAAACCGGAGGTGTTTGTAAGGATTTACCCTTAAAATTATCTGCCGCTTCTAAAATCATTTGTTTGTTAAGATGTTCTATTGGATATTTTTTATCGATATCGGTTTCTAAATCATAAGATGGAGTAGTGGCTCCCAGCGTAATAGTTCCGGTATATTCTTTGTTCAGCGATTGAAATTGTGCTATTGATTTGGTTGCTTTGCCCAAGCAAACGATAAGTAATCCGGTAGCCAAAGGATCCAAAGTACCGGCATGTCCTACTTTGAATTTTTTAAGATTATATTTTTTTAAAATCGAATAACGAATTTTATTGACCACATCAAAAGAAGTCCATTGCAAAGGTTTATCTATTAATAATATTTTTCCGGATTTTAGCTCGTCCAATGTCATTGTTAAACAATAATTAAAGGTTTAATGAAAAAATGAATAAATAAAATGATTAATCCAATAATAATTCTGTAATAACCGAAAACTTTAAAACCTTTTCGAGTGATATAGTTTATAAAAGCTTTAATGGCAATAAGAGCTACTACAAACCCAATGATATTTCCCAAAATCAATAGTTTGAGTTGAGCATCGTTCAAATGAAAGCCTGCTTGATAATAATCCCATAACTTTTTCACAGTTGCCCCAAGCATAGTGGGAACTGCCAGAAAAAAAGAAAATTCCGTAGCGGTTTTACGATCTAATTTTTCAACCATTCCACCAATAATAGTAGCGCCGCTTCGGGAAACTCCGGGTATCATAGCCAATGTTTGAAAAAACCCGATTTTTAATGCTTTTTTATAAGTAATTTCCTGTGCTTTATTATCCTTAAACCATTCATCTACTTTTAAAAAAACCAAACCGCCCAATATCAACATAACAGCTACTACCAACGGATTTTCCAACAAACTGTCAATTATATCGTTTAACAAAAGTCCTAAAAAAACAGCGGGGAGAAAAGCCACAAAAAGTTTTTTATAAAAATCCCAAGATTGTAAAAATCTTTTCCAATACAAAACCACGACCGATAAAATGGTACCTAATTGTATAACAATTGTAAATAATTTGGTAAAATCATCATGAGCTATGCCCATAAGTGAAGAAGCTAAAATCATATGGCCGGTAGAAGATACCGGCAAAAATTCGGTTAATCCTTCAATTATTGCAAGGACAATTGCTTGAAAAGTATTCATAAAATAAACTATTTTTTATCGGGATCTAACAAAATGGCATAAATTTCTACTGCAAAACCCAACAGGATAAGCATAGGAGCTAGACGTATTCTCCTAAAATTGAAAATTGCTTCGTTCCAAATTTGCGGATTATTACTCCCTCCACCTGACATTAAAACGAATCCCAGAAGGATAAAAAACAATCCTATTCCCATAAAGATGTAGTTTTTCTTCCCGAATAAAAGTTTTGTTGGAGAGTCTTCCAATGGTTTTTTATTTTTTTTCTTAGCCATAATATTAAAAATGTATTTGTTCAGAATTCATACGTAAAAAATGATTGGTTGCAAATATAGTGCTTATCAAAGTAATCCCAATACCTGACAAATAAATAATAGCGCCCAACATAAGCAAGAGTTTATAATCGGCAAGAAAATTCATCCCTACAAAATAACCGTCGAAGAAATATAATAGTCCCAAGAGTAATAAAATAGCCAGTGTTGCTCCAATAAAGCCCAGTATCAAAGCTTTTCCTAAAAAAGGTTTTCTAATAAAAGATTTGGTTGCTCCCACCATTTGCATAGTTCTTATGGAAAAACGTTTACTATAAATGGACAGTCGGATTGCACTGTTGATTAAGAAAAATATCAATAACAGGAAAAACAAACTGACAACTCCAATCCAAAAACTTAATTTTTTTACATTTTGATTTAATATATTAATCAAAGGTTTGTAATATTCATAACTAACATCAGCTACGGTTGGATTTTTTTTCCAATTTTGTGCCAGTTCATCAATTTTTTTTTCATTGACATAATCACCGTTTAAACTGATTTCCAAATTATTTTGTAAAGGATTATATCCCAAAAAATCAACAAAATCTTCCCCTAAATCATTTTTTAAACTTTCTGCCGCTTGTTTTTTGGATACAAAACGAGTATTTTTTACTTCTTTTTTAAGTTTAATTTTTTTCTCAAATTTTTTGATGTCGGTAAGTTTGGCTTTATCTTTAAAAAAAACCGTAATAATAACCTTTTCTTTGAAATGATTGGTAATCTTTTTGGAATTCAACACAAAAAAACCAAGTATTCCCAACAAAAACAACACAATAGTAATGCTAATAACAACCGAAATATTTGTTTTTATAAGCCTTGAACGTTGATATTTATCAAAATAATCTTTCAATTTTTATTTTTTTTGTAAAAATAGGAAAAAGTTTTTACTTTAAAAGTATAAAGTTTTTTTGCGACCTATTAAAAAAAATGTTATTTTTGAAGAATAAAATCTTTTTCATTATGAAAAAAATTATAATTTTAATTATATTATTTGCATTTCAAGGGACAAATGCACAATTGTTTTCCGGTTATAAAGTAATTGATGAATATGAAGCCTCTATTGGTTACCTTAATGTTCAAGGAGATTTTGGTGTAAGGAATCGTTTTGATACCACTTTGGGAAGTTCCGGAGCTACTGCCGGAGCCAAAGCGTATATTAATTTTAATGATCCTTATGATTATTCCAGAACTTATTTAGGAAAACATTTAAAATATAACATAGCTTTTGATATGGGGTATTCAGGGTTGTCTCACCGAAATTACCCTAATCCGAATAATAGTCTTTCAATTTTAAAAATAGAAGCTATTACTGGACAATTTTATTATTTTGATTTAGGTATTAATATGGAATATCATATTTCAGACTTACGTTCATTTAATTTCTTTTCATCATCTTTTTTTACAAAATTTGATCCTTATGTTGGAGGAGGGGTTTATGGTTTTTTTTATAATGTAGAATTGGAATCCAGTTTAGGTAATATGGAAAAAACACCTTCAATTATACCTGATCCCTATGTTGGAGGTATAAATAATGGTACCGGAACAGCATTAGGTTTTCATATTGAAACCGGAATCAGGTATCGTCTTTCAGATGATTTACTATTTAATCTTAAAAGTGACTGGATGTATTTTCTTAAGGATGATATAGACGGATTAAGCCCAAATCCCGACATGGCTGAAAACTTATATAATGACTGGTTATTAAAAACTCAATTCGGAATTGTTATCTTTATACAATAGAAATTACAAAAACTTTTAGAATACAAAAAAGCGGACATTGTCCGCTTTTTTTGTATAAAAATATAACATTTTGATTTACAAAGAAATACAAAAAAGAATGCTTAATAAAAAATTAATAATATCTTTTTTAAAAACCCAAAAAAAAAAGTTAAATTTGCTTTGTCAAACTTAAAAAGAAAACTTAGACATGAGAACACTCAAAAAATTAATGTTTTTAGCCATTATAAGCTTTATGGCTAATTCTGTGTTTGCACAAGGTATAATAAAAGGTACCGTTATTGATGCAAATACAAACGAACCACTTCCCGGTGCTAATATCATAGTTGTGGGAACTGACAAAGGAACTACCACTGATTTTGATGGGAATTTTAATCTGGAATCTCCTGCCGGAAATCAAAAAATTGAAATTTCTTATTTGGGGTATAATTCCAAAACTTTAAATGTCGCCGTTGAAAACGGACAAACAAAAAATTTAGGAAAAATCGCTTTACAACCCGATCAAGAATCTTTGAGTGAAGTGGTGATTGTTGGAGTTGCAGATATTGCAAAAGACCGACAAACTCCAGTTGCAGTATCAACTATGAAAGCTGCCGAAATTCAAGAAAGAATAGGAACCAAAGAATTACCGGAAGTTTTAAACTACACTCCTTCGGTTTATGCTACCAAAAGAGGAGGTGGATTTGGAGATGCCCGGATAAATATTCGTGGTTTTGATCAAAGAAATACAGCAGTAATGATAAATGGTATGCCCGTTAATGATATGGAAAACGGTTGGGTTTATTGGTCAAACTGGGCAGGTCTTGCCGATGTTACTTCTGCAATGCAAGTGCAAAGAGGTTTGGGATCTTCCAAATTGGCGATACCATCAGTTGGTGGAACAATAAACGTTTTAACAAATTCAGCTAACAAAATACAGGGTGGAGCTGTTGCAGCCACTTTTGGAAATGATAACTACATGAAATTCTCCGCCGCTTATAATACCGGTTTAATGGAAAACGGTTTATCTGCCTCTGTATTATTAAGTAGATTTAGTGGTGATGGTTATGCTGATGGTACACAAGGGCAAGGTTATACTTGGTTTTTAAGTATGGGTTATAAAATAAATGACAAACATAATATCATGTTCACCGCTACCGGTGCTCCCCAATGGCACAACCAAAGATACCATGGCACTGAAATTAGCAATTATATAAAATACGGAGGGGAAAATGGAGAACCAAATATTAGATATAACCCTTACTGGGGATTTTATAATGGTAAACCTTTTTCTTGGAGAAGAAACTTTTATCATAAACCTATTGCTTCTTTGAATTGGGATTGGAAAATCAATGACGTTTCCAAATTAAACACTGTTATTTATGGTTCTTGGGGGCGTGGTGGCGGAACTGGTCCTATTGGCAAAATTAATGGAAAAAAATATTACAAAAGTATTTTTTATAATGAAGACGGTTTAGTTCGTTGGGATGACATAGCAACTTGGAATTCTGGTGGACATGTTGCTGATTTTGGTCCTGACCGTACTGTAGATAGTGATGGAAAATATACTAATAATAATCATGAAGGGTTAACAAGAAGAGCCGGTATGAATTCTCATGATTGGTACGGTTTGATCACAAAATATGACAGAGATATTAATGATAATTTAAATTTTGTTGGAGGAGTTGACCTTAGAACTTATTCAGGATATCATTATCAAGTAGTTAATGATGTTCTTGGAGCAGATAGATATTTTGATAATAGTGATAAAAACCACCCGAATATTTATGTAGAACAAAAAGATTTTGTTGAAGCTAATCCAGCATGGAATCCTTTTGTAGATATTTTAGGCCAACAAAAAATAACCTATTTTACACAAGGTAATGTTAAATGGGCAGGTGTTTTTGGACAATTAGAATATAAAAATGAAATGCTTTCGACCTTTATTCAAGGAGGTTTTTCAAATCAACAATTCCAGAAAATAGATTATTTCTATTATTTAGACAATGACCCTAATCAAAAAACCGATTGGGTTTCATTAAATGGATACAATATAAAAGGGGGAGCAAATTATAATCTAAATGAAAAACATAATGTTTTTGTAAATGCAGGTTATTATAGTAAACAACCACTTTTCGGAGCAGTATTTCCAACCTATCATAATGATATAAATGATGATTTACATAATGAAAAAGTACTTGGTTTAGAAGCAGGTTATGGTTTTAAAAATGAGCACTGGAAAGTTAACTTGAATTTTTATCAAACAACTTGGGAAGATAGATATAAACTTGTAAAAGATAAAATATCTGGCGTTTACGTTTCTGGTCAAATGAACGGAATTAAAGAGATTCATAAAGGCATTGAACTAGAAACACGTGCTAAATATGGAAAAGTAAAAATTGGTGGTATGATGTCTTTAGGTAATTGGGAATATTCAGGTAATGTTAAAAATGTAAAAATGTATGATCAAAATAGAAACTATATCGCTAGTAAAGATTTCTATTTAGATGGTGTTAAAGTTGGGGATGCCGCCCAATTTACTGCTCGTTATGGCATTAACTACAATCCAGTAAAAGGTTTATATTTTGATATTAACCAATTCTTTGTAGATAATCTTTATGCTAAAATAGATGCTGCAAGCTTTGACCATCCGAACCATAAAGGTTCATTGAAATTACCTGCTTACAGTTTGGTAGATGCTAGTGCAACTTATGGTTTTAAAATCAAAAAAGTAGGTAAATTGACTTTACGTTTAAGTGTAAACAATGTTTTTGATAAAGTATATATATCCGAATCTGAAACCAATAAATTTGTCAATCCGGGAGATCAAACTTGGAATGGTATAAATGTTAACAACCGAGTATTCTTCGGTTGGGGAAGATCTTGGAGCTTCAGCACTAAATTAAGATTCTAATACTAGAACGTTTAAAATAAAAAAAGCCTCCGGATTTTTCGGAGGCTTTTTTTGTTTTATTTAACTATAATTTCTTTTTTTTAACTTAAAAAAGCTTG
>JALSPZ010000318.1 GCA_026985675.1 Flavobacteriales bacterium | reverse complement strand
GAAGTTTAAGTTAAGTTTAGTCTTATATTAAATTTTATTTAACTTATATATAAAAAATTAATATAAACTTCACATAAAACAAGTATGATAATATTGAATTAATAATATTTTTGTAAAAAAATCATAATGTCTGAACAAATTTCCATATTAATTGTTGATGACGAACCGGATATTTTGGAGTTCTTAAAGTATAATTTTGAACAAAAAGGTTTTAATGTGCTTACCGCCAAAAACGGTTTAAAAGCGATAAAACTAGCCAAAAAACACTTGCCCGAAATTATTATTTTGGATATTATGATGCCTAAATTGGATGGATTGGAAACCTGTCGTATTTTGCGGGAAAATAAAAAAATGGATAATACTTATATTTTATTTTTAACCGCTAAAAATGATGATGCTACCGAAATAGCCGGATTTGAAGCCGGCGGCGATGACTTCATCAGTAAACCTATTCGTATCCGAACACTTATGGCAAGAGTGGAAGCCCTGCTGAACAGAAGGAACAAGTCCATACCGACCAATGACATCATAAAAATCGACAATTTTGTAATTGATAACGAAAAACGAAAAATAATTCTTGACGAAAAAGAAATAAAATTGCCCAAATTACAATTCAAACTTTTAAGTCTTTTGGCTTCACACCCCGAAAGAGTTTTTACCCGCGACGAAATCTACAATAAAATCTGGGGGCACGGGACTATTGTCGGCGACCGCACATTGGATGTTCACATAAGAAATATCCGTAAAAAAATCGGAAATGATTATATTCATACCACCAAAGGTGTCGGTTATTCTTTTAAAAACAGTAAATGAAAGAGTATAACCCCAAATATTTAGCTTTATTTTCATCATTAGCTATATCTCTTTTACAAATCTTGCTTATACTGATTTTGTTTCATCATTCATTGCCAAGTTTTGAATATATTCTATTGTTTTTTTTAATAAATGTATTTTTGATTTATTTGATTTTCAATTCCGTTTTGCAAAAATTTATTTATAAAAAAATCAAACTCATCTATAAATCCATAAGAACTGTAAAATCGGAAAATAATCAAAAACATTCTTCCAATTTGTTACAAGATGTTGAAAAAGAAGTTGCAGCGTGGAAAAACAAACAATCACACGAGATAATGGAACTCAAAAAAATGGAAAAATTTCGTAAAGAATATATCGGAAATGTATCCCACGAATTAAAAACACCTATTTTTAACATCCAAGGATATTTGGAAACCTTGATACAAATGCCGGATAGGATAAATCCCGTTTTTGATAAATTTTTAAAAAAAGCATTGGAAAATACCGATAGACTTAATACCATTGTGCAAGACTTACAAATGATTGCTAAAAACGAAACGGAAGGACTTGATTTGTTTTGGACTTCATTTAATATCAAAGATTTAATAGAGCAAGTATATGAGGAAATGGAAATCATTGCCCAAAAAAATTCCGTTTCATTAACTTACAAACAAGGAAAATGCCTCGGGTATTCGGTAAAAGCCGATAGGGAAAGAATTCATCAAGTCTTGACAAATCTTGTATCAAACGCTATAAAATACAACAAGAAAAACGGAAAAGTCATCGCTTCTTGTTATGAAATGGACAATCATATTTTAATTGAAATCACCGACACGGGTATCGGTATCAAGCAAAAACATCTCCCCCGATTGTTTGAACGTTTTTATCGTGTGGATAAAAACAGGTCTAGGAAAAAAGGTGGCTCGGGTTTGGGATTGGCTATTGTTAAACATATTTTGGAGGCACATAATCAAAGCGTTCACGTCCGAAGCACCATTGGAATTGGCACTACTTTCGGATTTACATTAGAAAAAGCTTAGTCCAAAAATTTTACTCCTTTGGTTTTAAATACTTTTAAATTTCCTTTTTCATCGCTATAAATCAAAACCGCATCCAATTCAGGATGTTTTTTCAAAAATTCTTTACTTTTTTCCAAACCCAATACCATTAAAGCCGTAGCATAACCATCGGCAAGTGTAGTATTTTTTGCCAAAACACTGGCGCTGAGTAAATGACTGATAACCGGATAACCGGTTTTGGGATTGAGTGTATGAACGTATTTTTTACCCGTTTTTTTATCGACATAAAATTTGCGATAATTTCCGGAAGTTGCCATTGCTCTATTTTCCAAATGTATAATTGAATAATAATTTTTTTTGCTTTGACGATTGGGATTATCAATAGCGACCGTCCATTTTCTGTTTTTAGCCGTATTTTTCCCTTTGGCTAAAACTTCTCCTCCTATTTCCACCAAATAATTATTAAATCCTTTGTCCGAAAGCATTTTTCCTACCCGGTCAATAGCATATCCCTTGGCAATGGAATTGTAATCAAAATATATTTGCGGATATTTTTTTTTCACAAAATCCGATGAATCTATTTTTACATATTGATAACCGACAAATTTCAATAAAGAATCTACAATTGAACTGTCTCGTTCAATCCCTTCCATTTTTTTTCCGGGACCAAATCCCCACGCATTGACCAAAATTCCGATAGTCGGGTCGTAATATCCGTTGGTTTCTTTATAAATTTTTTGTGCCGCACGAAAGACATCTTTAAATTGTTGGTCGGCTTTGAGTTTTTCTCCTTTATTGATTCTACTTATCAATGATGAGGGTATATATGTAGATAAAGATTGATTAACCGCATCTATCACACTATCAATATCTTTACGGGATAAAATTTTAGAATTTTTATCGGCAATGGCACGAATATGATAAGTGGTACCAAGCGCTTCACCTTCAAAATAATAAGACGATTTTTTGGGTGTGGAAGTGCAAGAAAAGATTAAAAAAAACAACCAAATAAAATGCTTGGATTTCAAGCCGGTTAATTTTTCCATATTAAAATATTTTAAAAATCAAAAAACCATTGAAAGAAAATTCTTTCAATGGTTTTTTGAAAATCTGCATTATGAACTAACCTCCAAAATCATCAAATCTTATATTTTCCGGGGGAACTCCAAGATTTTCAAGCATTCCAACAACAGCTTTATTCATCATTGGAGGACCACAGAAATAATATTCTATATCTTCGGGAGTTTCGTGTTTACTCAAATAATTATCATAGAGGGCTTGGTGAACAAATCCGGTAAATCCATCGCCTGGACAATCCAAGCATTCTTTAACTTTCCAATTATCTTCGGGTCTTGGCTCGGATAATACCAAATAAAATTTGAAATTAGGAAATTCTTTTTCCAAACCGCGGAAGTGGTCGATATAGAACAATTCACGTCTGGAACGACCTCCATACCAATAAGAAACTTTTCTATTAGTTTTTAGGGTTTTAAACAAGTGGAACAAGTGTGAACGCATCGGTGCCATCCCTGCTCCTCCTCCGATATAAACCATTTCGGCATCGGAATCTTCATTGATAAAGAACTCTCCATAAGGACCGGAAATTTTTACAATATCACCGGGTTTACGTGAGAATATATAAGAGGATGCAATTCCCGGATTGACATCCATCCAAGTATTTTTTTCTCTATCCCAAGGTGGTGTAGCAATACGAACATTCAGCATAATACGTCTTCCTTCAGCCGGATAACTTGCCATAGAATATGCTCGGGTAACTTCTTCGTCGTTTTTCATTATCAAGGGCCAAAGGTTGAATTTATCCCAATCTTCTTTGAATTTATCAGGTTCTCCCGGATGTTCTTCGGGATGTGCCGTGATATCAATATCTGTATATTTTACAGTAGCAGGAGGTACATCAATTTGAATATATCCACCGGCTTTATAATTAATATCTTCGGGAACTTCTACAATAAATTCTTTGATAAACGAAGCCACATTATAATTGGATACCACTTTTGCATCCCATTTTTTAACGCCAAATACTTCTTCAGGCACTTCAATCTCCATATCTTCTTTTACTTTTACCTGACAACCCAAACGCCATCCTTCTTCTTTTTCTTTCAGCGTAAAATGCGGCTCTTCCGTAGGAAGCATATTTCCTCCTCCTTTTAAAACTTTTACTTTACATTGCAAGCAAGTTCCACCACCTCCACAAGCAGAAGGTAAAAATATTTTTTCATTGGAAAGTGTTGAAAGTAAACTGGAACCAGATTCAACTTCCACTTCTTTTTCGCCGTTTATTTTGATTTTTACTTTTCCACCGGGTAGAAGTTTAGCTTTTGCCCAAAGTAATAAAGCCACCAATATCAATACTATTGCAAGAAATACAACAACACTGATAACAACAATTTTAATCAAATTTTGATCCATATCTTCAAATAATTTCTTTAATTAAATTTTTATTCCCATAAAAGCCATAAAGGCGATTGCCATCAATCCGGTTACAATAAATGTTATCCCCAATCCACGCAATGGAGCGGGAACATTAGAATAAGATATTTTTTCTCGTATTGCGGCTAACAAAACGATTGCCAATAGCCATCCTATACCGGAACCTAACCCATAAACAAGTGCTTCGGATACTTCGGTAAATTCTTTTTGTTGCATAAACAACGAACCACCCAAAATAGCACAGTTTACAGCTATCAAAGGCAAGAAAATACCAAGTGATGAATATAAAGCAGGCGCAAATCGTTCGACAAACATTTCAACCAATTGCACCATAGCTGCAATAACCGCAATAAACATTATGAAACTCAAAAAGCTCAAATCTACATTTGCCAACGAAGGGTCTAACCATTTTAAAGCCCCCGGCTGTAACAAATATTTATCAATTAAAAAGTTAACGGGAACCGTTATAGTCAAAACAAAAACTACCGCAGCTCCCAAACCCACTGCCGTTTTTACCTTTTTGGAAACTGCCAAATATGAACACATACCCAAGAAAAAGGCAAAAACCATATTTTCTATGAATATACTTCTAATAAAAATGTTTACTAATTCCATGCTACCAAATTTTTAGTGTTTTTCAGTTAATTGCGGATACATGGCTCTTTGCACCCAAATATAAATTCCCAATGTAATCAATGCCATTGCAGGCAATAACATCATTGCATTGTTTACATATCCATGATCATAAAGCCATTGGGGAATAACTTTTTTGTCAAACAAAGTTCCCGAACCCAAAAGTTCTCTAAAAAATGCAACAATTATCAATACCAATCCATATCCCGCTCCGTTTCCTATTCCGTCCAAAAATGAATCCCAAGGTTTGTTACCCATAGCAAAAGCTTCCAAACGTCCCATTACAATACAATTGGTAATAATCAAACCGACAAATACGGATAACTGTTTACTTACATCATAAGCAAAAGCTTTAAGCACTTGGTCAACTAAAATTACCAATGCGGCAACTACTAACAATTGTATGATAATCCTAATTCTAACGGGTATATAATTACGGATTAAGGATATAATCAAATTACTAAAAGCCACTACTACCATTACCGACAAAGCCATTACAATTGCCGGCATAAGTTTAACGGTGATAGCCAATGCCGAACAAATTCCCAAAACCTGAACGGTTATCGGGTTATTTTCGTTGAGCGGATCATATAATAAGTCTTTCCATTTATGTTTTTTAGCCATAGCTTATTTATTTTTTTGTTCTTTAATTTTTTTGAAAAAAGGCATATAATGTTTTAATCGTTCATTAATCATTTTACTAACCCCGTTACTGGTCAAAGTAGAACCCGAGATAGCATCCACTTCATGATCTTCCTTATCTTTATTTTGCGGATCTTTATTGGTTTTTGAGAGAGTAATTCCTTCAAAAGTTCCGTCTTTATCTAATATTTTTTCACCTTTAAATTGATTTTCAAACCACTTTTTGGTAATTTCAGCTCCCAATCCGGGGGTTTCTCCTTTATGTCCGAATTTTACTCCTGCAACGGTATTCATATCTTCTTCCAAAGCCATATATCCCCAAATATCATCCCATAGTCCCTTTCCATACAAAGGAATAACATAATAAGTTTTTCCATCTTTATTAGCTATAAAAATCGGATAACGTTGTTTATCGGCAGGTTTCTTAATTTCAGTTTTCAGATTAATATCAAAAGCATTTACATTTTTGTCAACTTCTCCATTCTCTTTAAGTGCATATTGTTTAACAAAATATGTTTTAAAATATTTTTCAATAAGCTTATAATTCAACTTTAAACCCTCGGCAGCAGCTTTGGAAATCAAAGCATCTTGATCCAAACCAATGGTATAAAGAATATCTGTCATTTTTTCTTGCCGTTTGTTTTGTTCTTGCAAAGGTTTAAGTCCCGTTGCCGCTAATGAAAGCAAAACCCCGATGACCACTACAACAATTGAAGCAAATAGTATAGTATATGTATTACTGTTTCTGTTCATAACTAAAAAAATTAAGACGTTTGTTTTTCAAATCTTTTCATTCTTTTTTTGATATTGGCTTGCACCACATAATAATCAATAGTGGGTGCAACCACATTCATTAAAAGTATTGCCAACATCATTCCTTCGGGATAAGCCGGATTAAATACACGAATCAGAATAGCAAAGATTCCGATTAAAAATCCGTAAATCCATTTACCTCTACGGGTTTGAGCGGCAGTTACCGGATCGGTTGCCATAAATACGGCACCAAAAGCAAAGCCTCCTACCAATAATTGTTCCCACCAAGGAAATTGCATCAAAGTATTGGCTCCCCAAAGATTAAAAATATATGCCATCAATGAAGCTCCTAAAATTGTAGATAACATAATACGCCAACTTCCTACTTTGGTGTAGAGCAGTAAAGCCGCTCCGATTAAAATCATCAAAACGGATGTTTCTCCTATACTTCCGGGAATTGTTCCGAAAAACATTTCTTTCCAAGTATAAGCCACTTGATGCCCTTGTCCTAATGCTCCCAAAATAGTTTCTCCTGAATACGCATCAACGTTTTCAGGTTTAGGAATCCAAACTTCGTTACCGGACATAAAAGTCGGATAGGCAAAAAATGCAAATGCTCTTGCAGTAAGTGCCGGATTAAGAATATTCATTCCCGTTCCTCCGAAAACTTCTTTTCCGATGATAACGGCAAATGCAACGGAAACTGCTAGTATCCATAATGGAATAGTAACCGGCATAATCAAAGGAATCAGTAGTCCGGTAACCAAATAACCCTCATTTACATCGTGGCCGCGTAGAATAGAAAAATAAAACTCAATTCCCAAACCTACTGCATAAGACACAATAATCAAAGGGATTACTTTCCAAAATCCGTAAACAAAAGCATCCCAATTGGTAAATTCTCCTCCGGCTTGTTGAAAATATTGATACCCAACATTCCACATTCCGAAAATTGTAGCGGGAATAAGCGCTAAAACTACGGTAAACATCACACGTTTCAAATCGACCGCATCACGAATATGTGCTCCTTTCTTGGTTGTTTCGTCGGGGACAAACATAAAAGTGTACATCGCTTGATAAGCCGGATGATACTTTTCAAATTTTCCTCCTTCAAGAAACAAATGTTCGTATTTCTT
>JALSPZ010000317.1 GCA_026985675.1 Flavobacteriales bacterium | reverse complement strand
TGTTTTCCGGTTTGCCCCACGTGTTCGGTGTGTGGACGCCAGCCTAAGTCGGCAACCGGTTTGGAACATGCGGTTGCTGCACCTAGAACATCAGCAAGTTCTTCAATCATACCCCAATTTTCAGGACCTTTCAATCCACGACCGGCGGAGACTATTATGTCAGCATCGGTTAACGGAACTTTTCCTGTTACTTTTTCTACATTAATTACTTTATAAGTTTCGTAAACGCTCAAATCTACATCGGGATTAAAATCCACGGTTTGTCCATCTGTCGGACTTTCTTTCAGACCAAAAGAGTTTTTTGAGATTCTTAATAGTTTTTTATCCGTTAAAACAGCGGTATAAGCTATTCCTTTGCTAGTAAATACTTTTCTTTTGACCACAAAATGGTCGGTATCTTCGGGAAGGGCTATTACATTTGTAATATATCCTGCATCCCATTCCGAAGCAATAATTGGTCCTGCATAAACGGAGTCATTGCTCGAAGAGATTAACACCAATTGAGCATTTTCTTGATTTGCCGCTTGAACAATAGCTTGTGCATAAGCAAATGCATTAAAGTTTTTCAAAACTTCATTGGTTATGTTTAATACTTTGGAAACTCCGTATTTGTATAATTCTTCGGGATTTTCTAAAGAAAATCCAACGGCAACAACCGTATCACCTTTTTTATCGGCATAAGCTTTAGCATAGGAGGCCAATTCTTTGGCACCTTTGCTTACTTTTCCGTTTTGATTTTCGGCATATATTAATATTGACATAATTTTAATTTTTTCAGGTTAATGATTATATAACTTTGGCTTCGTTGTGTAACAAATCGATTAATTCATCCAAATTGTCTTTATCTATCAATTTGATACTTCCTTTCACAGGTGGTTTTTCAAATTTTTCAATTTTTACTCTCACTTCGGCATCAACCGGAGGAATCACTTCCAAAGGTTTTTTGCGCGCCATCATAATACCTCTCATATTGGGAATTCGTAATTCTTCTTCTTTTACCAATCCTTTTTGTCCACCGATAATTACGGGCATCGTAGTTTCTATAATTTCTTTACCTCCTTCAATTTCACGGGCAATTTCAAGTTTTCCACCATCTTTTATTTCCAAACCGATAACCGCATTTACAAAATGCTTTCCAGTCATTTCAGCAACCATTCCGTGAACCATTCCTCCGTTGTAATCAATGGATTCTTTACCGGCAAAAATCAAATCGAATTCGTCATTTTTTTTGATATAATCGGCAATTTGAACAGCTGTTGAATAACTATCTTCCGGATCTAAATCAATTCTCACGGCACGATCGGCGCCTATTGCCAAAACTTTTCTGATAACGGGCTCAGTCTTGGCTGAACCTACATTTAATACTACCAATTCTCCACCATGTTTTTCTTTGATTTGCATGGCTTTGGTAAGGGCAAATTCATCATGCGGATTGATGACAAACTGAATTCCGGCTTCATCAAATTTCGTATTGTTATCTTTGAAATTTATTTTTGATGTGGTGTCCGGAACACTACTCATTAACAAAAGTATTTTCATAATTTATTTTTTTATTTTTCTTTAAGTCTTTTGAACACACGAATATACAAAATTTTTTTGATTTATTATGCGTGCATAATAAATTTTTTTTAGAAAATTTTGTTTGGAGAACGATTCCTGTTAATTTTATTTTACACAGTTAAAATTTATCCTTTCCTAAAAAAAGTTTAACTTTGTCTTTGCATTTTTTGGCACAATTTTGTTATGAACCTATTATGATGAATAAAATACTGCGCTTTATGAAAAGAAATTATAAATATATATTGGCATTTATTATTTTAGCTGCCGGTTTTGTAGGATTTAGAAGCTTTCAACAAGCTGAAAACAAAGAAGCTTCCATTTTGGAACGTTCCGAACTGATACTCAACAATTATCATTATAGTCCGCGAGAACTGAATGACGAGTTTTCAAAAGCCGTTTTTGAGGATTATATTAAGGATTTGGATCCATCCAAAAGATATTTTCTGCAAAAAGATATAGACACTTTGGCTCAATATAAAACGGATATTGATGATGAAATTAAATATGCCAAACTTTATTTTTTTGATAAATCTTACAAAATTATCAGACAAAGGCAAGACCAAGCTATGAGCTATATAGACGAATTGTTGGACAAACCATTTGATTTTGAAAAAGACGAAATTCTTCAAACCAAATTTGAAAAAATTCCTTATGCACGAACCGATGAAGAATTAAAAGACCGATGGAGAAAATATTTGAAACTTAATACTTTATCACGTTTATATGATAAAATAAAAGCGGAACATAAGAAAAAAGAGAAAGATTCTACCTATAAAGAAAAATCTTTGTCGGTGTTGGAAAAAGAAGCAAGGGAAGCCACACGCAAGAGTATGAAAAATACCAAAGTCTTGTTTAAAGATATGGAAAAAGACGACTATTTTGCTTTGTTTATGAACGCCATTACCAATCAATATGATCCACATACCAACTATTTCAGTCCGCAAGTAAAAGAAAGCTTCGATACCAGTATGGCGGGTTCGTTTGAAGGGATTGGCGCTCGCTTGCAAAAAGAAGGTGATTATGTAAAAATAATTGAAATTATTGCCGGAGGTCCCGCTTGGAAAGACGGTAAATTAAAAGTGGGAGATATTATTCAAAAAGTAGGTCAAGGCGACGAAGAACCTGTGGATATTATGGGGATGAGATTGTCAAAGGTTGTAAAGCTTATCAAAGGCAAAAAAGGAACTGTGGTTAAATTGATTGTCAAACGTGTGGATGGCTCCATAGAAACCATTCCCATTACACGCGACAGGGTAGAATTGGAAGAAACTTTTGCCAAATCTTTATTGATCAACCGCGACAAGAAAAAATTCGGATATATTTATTTGCCTAAATTTTATATCAATTTCAATAAACGCAACAGTCGTTCGGCTGCAACTGACATTAAAAAAGAGTTGGAAAAACTTAAAGATGAAAAAGTTGCTGGAATCGTTTTAGATTTACGTAATAACGGTGGAGGCTCTCTCTCAACCGTTATTGATATTGCCGGATACTTTATCAAAAAAGGACCGGTGGTGCAAGTTAGAGATCGCGATGGAGAAGTAGACGTGTTAAAAGACGGCGATAAAAATATTGTTTTTGATAAACCTTTGGTTGTTTTGGTCAATGAACTTTCGGCTTCTGCATCCGAAATTTTGGCCGCCGCTTTGCAAGATTACAATAGAGCAGTAATTATCGGCAGCCCTACTTACGGCAAGGGAACCGTTCAAAATATTGTGGAATTGACCAGGGTTCCAGGAAAAGATTTTGGTGATTTGGGAGCATTGAAATGGACCACCAAGAAGTTTTTTAGAATCAATGGCGGTTCAACCCAACGAAAAGGCGTAGTGCCTGATATTATTATCCCTGATCAATACGAATATTTGAAGATCAGAGAAAAGGATGAAAAAACCGCCTTGCCTTGGGATAGAATTGAGCCGGCAAATTATTCCGAATATGGTATCCAAAACAAAGAAAGTATCATCAAGACCGAGCAAGAAAGAATTGATACGATGAAATTGTTTAAAAACATTAGAAAAAAAGCTAAATGGCTGGCACAAAATCGTGAAGATGATATTATTTACTTAAAAAAAGATAAATATATTGCGGATTTAAAACGAATTGAAGAAATCGGAAAAAAATTCGATTCTTTGACCAAATATAATTCGGATTTGGATATAAAGTCTTTAAAAGAAGATTTGCTGTCCAAACAAAATGATACGGTTTTTGCTTCCAAAAGAAAAAAATGGATTGATCAACTCAAAAAAGACCCTTATTTGGATGAAGCCGTAAAAGTATTGAGTAAAATATCAAAATAAAATTTTTAAAAAATCGTTTTTTTAATAAATGAAACTTATATTCAGGATATCATTACTAATAAGCTTTTTGTCGTTCAATTATGGCTGTGATAAAAATGTGCCCAATCAAAATCCATATTTGCAAAACATTGGTTTTTCAAGAGAAATAAATTTGGATCTTCCACAATATTCCTCTTTGAAATTTGCCAATAATTCCATTATTGTGTATAATGCGGGGATTAAAGGCGTTATAGTTTTCAATACCGGCAATAGTTTTTTGGCTTGGGAAGCATCTGATCCCAATCATTATCCGAGTGATTGCTCAACTATGACACCCGATCAATTTACTTGCGAATGTTCGTGCGAAGGTAATAAATACAGTTTGTATGACGGACAAAAAATTTCGGGCGATGGAAATTATAGTTTAAAACCTTACCGTATTTATCAAAACGGAAATATTTTGACCATTTCAAATTAATTTTTATATTTGTAACAAAACATTTTAAAAAATGTATAATTCAAATTTGAAATCGGTTTTTAAATACTTTTTAATCAGTTTTTTAACTGTAAATCTTTTGATGCTGTTAATCTTATTTATAAACACAACGAATCCGGTTGGCTGAATAAATATATTTACGATTCCATTATGGTAAATCAACCCCGATTTAATTTACCCCACAGCCTTATCTCTGCTCTGTATATTGCTTTTGGCATAGCAATTGGAAATTTTATCGGAAGAAAATATATCAAAAATTAAATTCATAATATCCCTTAAAAAAATCCGTACTTGAATCAAGCACGGATTTTTTGTTGGTGTTTATAATAACTTATTTTTTAGCTTTAACTTCTTTAAGTTTTTGATGAACTTCTTTTGCTTTTTGCGTCATATCCAAATCTCTGTAAATTTTGTTTAATGCATACAAGACTTCTTCATCTTCGGGAGCATATTTTAATGCATTTTCAAAATATGGTAAAGCTTTTTTGTATAATTCTTTTTGTTGATTTTTATATTTGTTGAATAAACGATCATTCATCAATACTTCATCCGTATTCATTTTGTCTGTCAATGCCTTTTCAGGAACCAGAACAATATATGCTAAACCTTTATAAGCATCCACATAAGTAGGATCGATATCAATGGTTTTTTGATAATATTTTTTTGCCTCATCATATTTTTTCAATTGATAAAGTGCAGTTGCCAAATTGAAGTTGTATAATTTGTTGTTTGGATCCAATTCTACGGCTTTTTGCATTGCTGCTGCAAATTTTTCATTATCTCCCTTTTTCAAATAATAATTACCTTCGCCGATGATTAAATCCAAATTGTTAGGATCTTCTTTTTTGGCATCTTCTATAAATTTGATAGCATCTTCATCAGCTCCTTTTTCGCCATAGACATAAAGGATATTGGCAATCAAATCGGGACGTAAACTTTTGGTTTTTTCTTTTTTAAAGTCTTTATGCGTGCCACCCGTAACAAGTAATTTGGCAGTAGCAGGGTCATTAAATTCTTCTTTTTTTCCTGTTTCTTTATTAACGACCGTATAAACGGTTTTTACTCCATCATATCCGCTTTTGTATAAATCTTTTAATAATTCCAAAGATTTATCCCAATCTTTGGCTTGAAGATATGAAACAGCTGCATAATATTCCACATCTTTATTTCCATTGATTTTATAGATTAATTCAAAAGCTTTTCCGGCTTTAACATAATCTTTATTTTTATAAAATTCAGAGCCGGACTTGGACAATTGGTCCAAAATTCCTTTTTCCCCGTTTAATAATTTTTGTGCATCATCGGAATATCTTTTTTTTCCGGTTTCTTTTTCAAAGGCTTGAAGTTTTTTTATGACCTTTATGGCTTTTTCATAATTAGCCATATCTTTACTGCCTAGTTTGGCTAAAATTTCCGCTTTGACAAACATAATTTTGGCTTTGGTTTTGTCATCGGCTTGGTCTTTCAACTTACAAGCTTGGTTTACAGCAGAAAGCGCATCCACCATATTTCCCTTTTTATAAAGTTTTTCAGCGGTTTTTACTTCTTTTTTTTGTGCAAAAACAGATAAACTGAAAACTGTTAATAATAAAATTGCAAATTTTCTCATCATTTTTTTATTTTAATTTAGTGTTTATAATTTATTTATTTTCGTTGGTATTTTCGTTTTTGATGTTTTCTTCAACATTTTCCCCATTGTTTTCTTCTTCAACTTCCTCCACTTTCGGAACTTTTGCAACGGCTGCAATTTCATCTCCGTTTTTAAGGTTAATTACTTTTACTCCTTGCGTTGCTCGTCCCATAACACGAATATCCGAAACAGGCATTCTAATGGTCAATCCTTTTTTGGTGATAATCATCAAATCATCATCATCGCTAACATTTTTGATTGCAACCAAATTTCCGGTTTTTTCCGTTATATTTATGGTTTTGACACCTTTTCCACCGCGGTTGGTAATTCTGTAATCTTCCAATTTGGAACGTTTGCCGTATCCTTTTTCGGAAACCACCATTACATCGGTGTTTAAATCGTTTACAGAAATCGTGCCAACTACTTCATCGTCATCGCCGGCTAGTGTAATTCCTCTAACGCCCGAAGCCGTTCTTCCCATAGCACGTATCTTGGATTCTTCAAAACGTATGGCTTTTCCCGAACGGGCGGCTAACATAATTTGACTGTTTCCATTGGTTAATTTGGCATCCAATAGTTCATCACCTTCTCTAATAGTGATAGCGTTAATCCCGTTTTGACGCGGTCGTGAATATTGCTCCAAGGAAGTTTTTTTTACAATTCCGTTTTTCGTTACCATCAATACAAAATGAGAGTTGACATAATCTTTATCTTTCAAGTCTTTGGTATTCAAAAAGGCTTTTACTTTGTCGTCGGGTTCCAAATTGATAAGGTTTTGAATAGCTCTACCTTTGGATGTTTTGGCTCCTTCGGGAATTTCAAACACACGCATCCAATAGACTTTTCCTTTTTGTGTAAAGAATAAAAGATAATCGTGATTGTTGGCTACAAAAATATGTTCCAAGAAATCTTCCGAACGGGTAGAAACTCCTTTTTGTCCGGTTCCTCCGCGTTTTTGAGATTTATATTCCGATAATAAAGTACGCTTAACGTATCCGGCATGTGAGATGGTAATCACTACTTGATGATTGGGAATCAAATCTTCTATGCTGACATCTCCACCGGCGAAATCGATATCGGTACGTCTTTCATCACCGAATTTTTGTTGAATTTCCAACAATTCATCTTTGATGATTTGCATTCTGCGTTCTTTTTTATCCAAGATATCTTTAAGGTCGGCTATTTTTTTGATTAAATCATCATATTCCGAACGCAATTTATCTTGTTCCAAACCAGTTAATTGTCGTAAACGCATTTCTACAATTGCACGAGCTTGTATTTCCGAAAGTTTAAATCTTTCTTTTAATTTTTCACGAGCTTCTTCCGGATTTTTTGACCCTCGGATAAGTGCAATCACTTCATCGATATGATCCGAAGCGATAATCAAACCTTCCAAAATATGCGCACGTTCTTCGGCTTTACGCAATTCGTATTGTGTGCGACGGGTAACCACTTCGTGTCGGTGTTCCACAAACTCACGAATCAAAT
>JALSPZ010000316.1 GCA_026985675.1 Flavobacteriales bacterium | reverse complement strand
AAGTTTAATTTTCATAAATTTTTCCCCGGACAAGCCGCTTTTACTTTTTCATCGATATTTTTATCTCCATATTGTTTATCAAAAGCATCGGAAAAAGCTTGTGCCAATTTTTGTGCGGTTCTATCGTATTCCTGCGGATCCTCCCAAGTATTTTTTGGAAAGAGTAGGGCGGAAGGAACCCCCGGAACTTCTTTGGGGATATTCAAATGAAAAAGTTCGTCGTAAACGTATTCCATGTTTTTCAGTTTTCCTTCCAAAGCCGCATCAACCATTTTACGAGTATAAGCCAGTTTCATTCTTTTGCCTTTCCCGTAAGGTCCTCCGGTCCATCCCGTATTGATGAGATAGACTTCCGTTTGATGTTTTTTCATCTTTTTCCCCAGCATATCGGCGTAAACATCAGGATTTAACGGCATAAAAGGTTGTCCGAAAAATCTCGAAAAAGTAGCTTGTGGCTCGGTAACACCTGTTTCTGTTCCAGCGAGTTTGGAGGTATAGCCCATCAAAAACCAAAGCATTGCTTGATGTTTGTTTAGTTTTGAAACGGGAGGCAATACACCGTAAGCATCGGCTGTAAGAAACAAAATAGTGGAAGGATGTCCCGAACGCGATGATTTTTTGATATTTTTTAAATAATACAAAGGATAAGAAGCCCTTGAATTCGGTGTAAGTCGAGTATCGTGGAAATCAAATTTTCCATTGGGATAGATCATTGCATTTTCTACAATAGAGCCATGGCGGGTATATTTATCTTTATGCATCACCGCATGGTAAATTTCAGGTTCTGATTTTGCCGTAACATCGATCATTTTGGCATAACAACCGTTTTCAAAGTTGGCAATTCCATGACTACTCCAACCATGTTCGTCATCTCCCAATAGCTTTCTTTTGGGGTCTGCCGATAATGTGGTTTTACCGGTCCCGGACAATCCCAATAATAATGCAGATTTACCATCTTCCCCTTCATTTGCCGAACAATGCAAAGGTAATATATCGTGTTGCGGCAGGAGATAATTCATCATGGTAAAAAGCATTTTTTTTACACTACCTAAGTAAGCCGATCCGATAATCACTCCGATTCTATTTTCAAAATCCGTTGCTACCGCCATATTGGTGGTTTCCGAATGTATATCATCATCCGTAGGAACCTTTTTGTCAATTTCGTCATTGCTGAGTTTACGCAGAAGTCCTTTATATTTTTTTGATTTCAGTTTTTTATAAGGCACATGCAATAGTAAAAATTCTTTGTCTTTAAAAATACTTTTATCGATATCTTTTGGAATCGGACGAAACATATTATCCGTAAACAAAGCAGCCAATGCGTGAGTGCTAAGCGTTTTTACGGGAAGTGCATAATTGGGATCCGCACCGATAACACGTTCGGTAGCATAGAGTTTATCATATTCTTTGAGATAATCCAAAGCATCTTCCACTAAAAAATTAAAAGTATTCTCGTCTATGGGAATATTGTTGGGAGAAGACCAGTCAATTTTATCGGCATTAGCCGCTCTTTTAACTATTACCGTATCCTTGGGACTTCTTCCGGTAGATTCAGGCGGCGTCCAGGTAGCCAAAGCACCGGATTCGGAAATAATACTTTCGCGGTTTTTTACCGCTTTTTTTATCATTTTCTTTCTCGGAAGATTATTAAGAATTTGGTCGGCAAAATCTTCAACGAAATTCTGTATTTTTTTTCTGTTATTCATAATTTTTGAGATTGTTGAATACCCAAATTTAGAACAAAAATTTATTTCAATGAAAATTTCCCTTGGTTTTTTATTAAAAATTGTTGTTAAATGGTTTGAAAAAGCAATAAAATATTAAATTGTATTTTTGGTATTGTAAAGCTAAAGTGTATTGAATTCTATGGAGATGTCACATCGAGTGATTTTACAAGTGTGCGATAAAAATTGCATCAAGTTCTTATTATAAATTGTTCTTTTAATAAAAATATGAAAGTTGAATTATCAATAAAAAAAGTACCCGCGGAGGGATTCAAACCCCCAACCCTCGGAGCCGAAATCCGATGCGCTATTCAGTTGCGCCACGCGGGCATTTTTAAGTTTTGCAAATTTACAATAAGCTTTCTATTTAAACAAGTTTTCGAAAATTATTCCGACAATTTTTTCTTTACAATTTCGGAAATCATTTTTCCATCGGCTTTTCCTGCCAATTCCTTGCTTGCTATTCCCATTACTCTTCCCATATCTTTCATAGAAGCAGCTCCAACTTCTTTAATAATATTATATACGACCAATTCAACTTCGTCAGGAGTTAAAGGTGTAGGAAGAAACTTCTCAATTACAGCTGCTTGTGCCAATTCGGTTTCAGCCAGATCATCACGATTTTGCTGCCGGTAGATTTCGGCACTGTCTTTTCGTTGTTTTACCAATTTTTGTAAAATTTTCATCTCATCGGCAGAAGTAAGTTCTTTATCTTTTTGCTTGGTTTTTTCCAGTAAAATTGCCGATTTTATCGCCCGAAGCGCCTCCAAAGCTATTGTATCTTTGGATTTCATGGCTTCTTTCATTTGATGCATGACTTCTTTTTCTAAACTCATAGTTTTTTATTTCAAATGTAATTAAAATTTATTTTATATGTGCAAAATAAATGGAGATAAAATATTTATTTTTTAGCTAGATTGGTAATATATAAAACTTAAAATATATTTTTGATGTTAATTTTTTATCAAATTTTTCTAAAAATTATAAATAATGTGAATTCAATAAAAGAATCGATGCAAAATTTCGATAAATACGTAAGAATAAACCAATTTTTCTTATACTAATGGGTCAGTTTAAGAAAAATTGATGCGATAGATTGTATGTTTAGTGTATTTTTGCTCGAAATCAAATAATTTATTTATTAAATAATTACATATTTTTTATTAATTAGCAAAATTTAATTAAAATTTACAAAAAAGATATATATGTAATCATTTTTTATGTTAAAAAAAAATGTTATATTGCGACCTATAAAAATGATTTTAGTCATATATTTTAATTTAAATCAAAAATGAATTGCCTATGAAAGATAATTCCTCTTTAAAAAATGGTCAACTGACCATTAAAAAATTAATAATGCTTAGAGAAAGAGCTAAATCTTGTTTGTTAAATAACCGACAATTTTTTTTCTTGGAGTTTATTTCTGTAAATTATAATTTTAGACATATTTCAGGATTTAGATTAAATTACATATTATATAATGTATAAATGGTAAACAAAAAAATTAAAACGAATTATTAACCTAAATGTTTAATTATGAATAAAAATTACATTAAATGTAAAGAAAAGCCAACAATCAGGTATTTCAAAAGCTTATTTGCTTTTTTATTCCTGTTTGGTTTATTGATGATTAATGTGCAGCAAACTTATGCGCAAAGATCAATTGGCTCTAATGGAGCTTTATCACAAAATAGACTGGGTAATAGCCGAATTCCGCAAACTCAAGTAACCTTGAAAACAAATGAATATAGCGGTAATGGTTCGGTAATAGGTACTTATATACCGGGAGTTACAGCCACTATAACGCTTCAAGGAAGTGGAGGGCTAAACGATGCTAACGGATATAATGTTCCCAGACCGGGGACTTTTTTAAGATATCCTAACCAATCAAGTTCATCGGTTGGTACTACAGTTGATTTTTCTCAATATGTAAAAAATCTTAAAATTGTTATATCTGATATTGACTCCTATGAATGGTGTAGTCTTGATGTTATTGATAAGAATGGTGTAACCCATAGGTTAGCTCCTTATTATGTAGGAAGTAG
>JALSPZ010000315.1 GCA_026985675.1 Flavobacteriales bacterium | reverse complement strand
TTTTCTTAAACTTTTCCAAAAATAAAATTTGTCCGGAAAAAATCCGTAAATTTGAAGTTTGATAACAAGCACAAAAAAATAGATTTATTTTTTTGAAATTAAAATATTTTTGTGTAGTAGAATTTAAAATAATTATTTGAAAATGAAGATAGTAAATGCACTTTTAAAAACTTTTTTGGGAAATAAAAAAGCAAAAGATATTAAATCTATGCAACCGCTTTTGAATCAAGTAAATGCTTTTCAAGAAGCTATGAAAAGTCTTTCATTGGACGAATTGCGTGCCAAAACCCATGAATTTAGAGAAAAAATCAGTGATAGAACCCGAGATTTGAGACAAAAGCAACAGAATTTACGTTTAAAAGCTGAAAACGAACAAGATCTGGATGCAAGAGAAGAAATCTATACCGAAATTGATAAACTTGAAGACGAAATTTATAAACTCGAAGAAGATGTTTTAGACGAAATATTACCCGAAGCTTTTGCAGTAGTGCGGGAAACCGCGAGACGTTTCAAAGACAATGAAGAATTGGTGGTAACAACCACTCCGCTGGATAGAGAATTGTCGGCTACGCGTGATTATATACAAGTAAATGATGAACAAACCATTTGGAAAAACCGTTGGAATGCCGAAGGTAAAGAAGTGGTTTGGGATATGGTGCATTATGATGTGCAAATTCTCGGAGGTATTGTTTTGCATCAGGGAAAAATTGCAGAAATGATGACCGGTGAAGGAAAAACGCTAGTTGCTACTTTGCCTTTGTATTTGAACGCTTTGCCAGGACGTGGAGCACATTTGGTAACGGTGAACGATTATTTGGCCAAAAGGGATGCCGCTTGGATGGGACCCATTTTTGAATTTTTGGGATTACGTGTAGATTGTATCGACCGGCACCAACCCAATACTCCCCAACGAAGAAAAGCTTATGAAGCGGATATCACCTACGGAACGAATAATGAGTTCGGTTTTGATTATCTACGGGACAATATGGCACATTCTATTAACGATTTGGTGCAACGAGAACATAATTATGCCATAGTGGATGAGGTGGATTCCGTTTTGATTGACGATGCCAGAACGCCATTGATTATTTCCGGTCCTGTTGATCACGGAGATCGGCACGAATTTAATGAACTCAAACCGCATATTGAGCGTTTGTATCAGGAACAACGTTCACGTTTAATCAAAGAATTGGCATTGGCTAAAAAACTGATCAAAGAAGGGAATACCAAAGAAGGAGGCTTCCATTTGTTTAGAGTGTTTAGAGGGTTGCCCAAAAATCATGCGCTTATCAAATTTTTAAGCGAAGAAGGAATGAAACAATTGCTTCAAAAAACCGAAGCAAAATATATGGAAAACAATAACGCCTTGATGCCGGAAATCGATAAGGAATTATTGTTTACCATTGATGAAAAAAATAATTCCATTGAATTGACCGACAAAGGAGTGGAATTTCTTTCCAAATATACCACCCCTGATTTCTTTATCTTACCGAATATTAGCGAAGAAATTGGAAAAATTGATCGTTCAAATGACGATGAATTTGAGAAAAACAAAAAGAAAGATCAACTTTTCCGTGAATATGCCGCCAAAAGCGAGCGTTTGCATACGCTTAATCAATTGTTGAAGGCTTATACCTTGTTTGAAAAAGATGTGGAATA
>JALSPZ010000314.1 GCA_026985675.1 Flavobacteriales bacterium | reverse complement strand
TTTACGGCATTTCTTTCGGCAGCTGCACGCACAATTGCATTTCTGGAATCAATATCTTTCAGATAACGGCGACGCCCCAAAATAGTCTCTGCATATCCTTTTTGACGAACTTTATCGACTTGTCCTGCTATGTAATTTTTCAAAGTCGGGTAAGTTTCAAAATAAGTATCTATCAATTGTTTGGATTCGCTTCTGCTCAATCCCGTTTGTTGACTTAATCCGTGGGCGGATAATCCGTAAATAATACCATAATTGACACTTTTGGCATGCGAGCGTTGTTCTTTGGTTACTTGTTCAATAGGTATCCCGAATACTTTGGCGGCAGTTGCCCGGTGAATATCTTCTCCTGCCCTGAAAGCTTTGAGCATTTCTTCATCTTTACTAAATGAAGCTATCAATCGTAACTCTATCTGGGAATAATCGGCAGAAAGCAGTTTGTGACCTTTTTCTGCAACAAAAGCTTTACGAATTTCTTTTCCCCATTGGGTTCTAATGGGAATATTTTGTAAGTTAGGATCCGTGGAACTCAAACGTCCCGTGGCTGTTACCGCTTGATTAAAATGGGTATGAATTCGTCCGGTAACGGGATTTATTTGTTTGGGCAAACTATCTATATAAGTGGATTTTAACTTGGTTAAACTTCTCCATTCCAATATTTTATCTATAATTTCAAATTTATCTTTGTATTTCTTCAAAACTTCTTCGGAAGTGGAATATTGTCCGGTTTTGGTTTTTTTGGCTTTACTGTCCAATTTAAGTTTTTCAAACAAAATTATTCCCAATTGTTTAGGCGAGCCGATATTGAATTCTTCTCCTGCCAAGTTAAAAATTTCTTTTTCCAATCGTTTGATTTCTTTTTCGAGCTTCTCTCCTATTTGTCTCAAAACATCGGGGTCTAATTTTATTCCGGTCAATTCCATATCTCCCAATACTTTCATCAAAGGCATTTCTATATTGAAATACAAATCTTTTGCTTCGGATTTTTTCAAATCTTCTACCAGTTTTTGTTTCAATCTCATACTAATATCGGCTTTAAGCATAGCAAAATTTATCCATTCTTTTTCACTTGCTTTTTTTCCGGGTTTTTGCAATTTCAGATTCAAATAATTTTCTGCCAATACTTCCAAATCATGACGCATTTCCGGATTTAAAACGTAATGAATCAACATAATATCATACAAAATTCCATTAAATTCCAATCCATTGTATTGTAGTAATTTATAAAATTCTTTCAAATCATAACCCGATTTGGTTATTTCTTTATTTTCAAGTGTTTCTTTGAGTTTAAACAATTCTTTTTGCAAAGGTTCGGATACCGGAAAATTATAAATTTTTCCCGGATTCATTCCCAATGCCAGATGATATTTATTTTCTTCAAAAGCAAAATGTTCGGGATGATGACTGATGGCAAGTTCTTTTGCCAATTTGATTTTTTCCAATAAAAGTTCTTTGTCTTTTGGTGTTTCCAGGTTTTGATAAAATTTGTCCCAATTTTCAAAGGTATAATAACTTGAAGGTGTAGAGAGCGTTTCGTCCATTTCATCAAATAAGGAATATTGCAGATTTCCGGAGGAAGGCAGTGTTTCCTTTTGATTTTCTTCATTTGGTTGGGCAAAAAGACGATTGAATTGTTCGGCAATCCTGCGAAATTCCAATTCT
>JALSPZ010000313.1 GCA_026985675.1 Flavobacteriales bacterium | reverse complement strand
ATCAGAATTTATATTTTTTTGCTAAAAATTTTACAAATCATCATCTCCCCGCAAACGTCTAAAAGCACGCTGTGCATCGGTAAACCAAAAACTTGCCGGATATTCTATGATAATTTTTTTATACAATTCTTGGGCTTTGCTATCGCTTTCTTTGATTGTTTCATATATTTTAGCCATACGAAACAAGGCATCGTCTTTGTATAAATCTTCGGTTTTATAATCCAATATTGTTTGGTAGGTTTCCAATGCTTCGTCAAACCGGTTGAGTTTTTCCAAAGTTTGTGCTTTTGTCCAAAGGGCATCGTCGTAGATGAGTTGTCCTTTGAAATTTGTAGTTAAACTATCCAAAATTTGCAAAGCTCCCATATAATTTTTATTGAAAATACGGAATTTGACTTGTGCAAATTTTTTCAAGCCGGTTTGGGTGCTGTCGTTTTCTTCTTTGTTGTTGATGATTTGAAAATACAAATCGATTGCATCGTTTGAAATCAAATCCGAATGCAAGGTTTTGAGCACTTTGAGTTGATTTTCTGCCCAATCGATATCTCCTTTAAAAAAAGATGCTTGTGCTATTTTATAAGTAGCCGAATAACCGATTTCGTTGTTAGGAAAATCCAATTGGACTTGGGTATATAGTATCAAAGCTCGGTTAAACTGTTTTTGTTTGAGATAGATATCGGCTTTTTTCATTTTTATTTGAGCTTGCAAGCTTTTTGATAGCGGATTTTTCAATAAATCGTCGAGTAAAGCAAGAGCTTTTTCGTCTTTGTTTTGATGAAAAGCTAAAAAATCGGCATAAAGAATTTTTAATTTATACTGATTGTTGGTCAGCCATTTTTCGTTTAAATATTCTTGAAACTTTTTGTCAATAGCCGAAATATCTTCCGTGTCCGTAGCATCACCAATTTTTATTTCCAACAAGGCAAGCAAACTCAATTGTTGATAATTCGGATTTTCAGTCTGACGACTCAAAAATTGATAAATACTTCGAGCTTGGTCTGTTTTTTTGTTTTTTTTGGCGGTTTGTGCCAAATAATAAATTTCGGATAAATTGGCTTCATTTTTTTTATAAAGACTTCTCAGTTGAAAAAATGCTTTTCGATAATCTTTTTGTTGAATATAAATCCATTGCAATAAACGATAAAAATCGGGGTTGGGATTTTTTTGTATTTCTTCAATAATTACTTGTTTGATGCCTTCGGAATTGGTCGAATAATTTTCTTGAATATAAGGCGTCAGATAATAGCGGATACGAGAAGCATATCCGGGTTGAGCTTCCAATAATTTCAGATATTCCCGTGTCATTTCTTCCGGCATATTTTTTTGGGCATAAATTTGTCCCATTTGCAAATGATAATTTTGCTTGGGAAATTTTTTCATAGCTACCCTGTAAAGCTTCATTGCATCATCCAAGCGGTAAATTTCCAAAAAAGCATTTCCGGTTTGATAGACATAAAATTTCTTTTGAAGCGCTTTTGCAATAGCTTTTGAAAAATATTTTTTGGCTTTTATCGTATCTTTTTGTAACTGATAATTATAACCCAACCAAACATAGAGTTGCGGTTGTTTGTCGGGATGTTTTTTTTTGATGAGTTTTTCCACCGCTTCAAATTTTCCTGCTTTTTGATAAGATTGTATCAAGCGGGTAAGATAAGTCGTTTGGTAAG
>JALSPZ010000312.1 GCA_026985675.1 Flavobacteriales bacterium | reverse complement strand
AATGAATTTTTCTACTTTGTAGGCTTCTTGTTGTTGGCTTTGCTCGCTGTAAAAGGTACCTAATTGTGATAGGTCAAATTGCCATTGGGGAGTTTGGGGATTGGTTAGGAAGATTTTGCAGATTTTTTTATTTGAATAATTTTTATCATAACAAGTAGTAAAAAGATAATTATCATGATGTATAAAATTACCAAAATATTTTTCTATTGTCCAGTATTCCTTGTCTTCTTTGAAATTGTAGTATTTGTAATATTGCTTTGAATAGTCATTAGAATAAAGATTAAATAAAACGCTGAAATCATCTACTATAAAAAAACCAAAATCAATATTTATTTTTCTTTTAATATTTTCATTTATAAATATTTTTTCATCAGATTTAGAAATAAAAATAGATTTATTAAAAAGTCTAAAACTATTTATTTTACCTTTATATATCATTTCTTGATTAAAAAATAATTCATTCTTATTTTTTATACCATAAAGTATATCGCCAAAATTATTAATATAATATTCTGGCATTACATTATCAATTTTGTTTTTTAATTTATACATATAATTACTCAATTACAATAAACTTTAAAGCATTATTCCTAAAAGTTTCATTATTATTCAATAAATTTTTGAACATAGTAGAATTTGTAACTTGAAAATCCCCGTCCATTCCAAACAACTGTTGCATTTTTGCCTCACCCAAATTATTGAACATATCCTCGGCATTCTCTATAAACGCTTTTTTTCCGTTAAATTTATTTAATAAACTTAAACCAATCATCAAAAATATTATCTTGCACCTGATTATTATTTCCCAAAAATAAACAAAAATGACAAAAAAAGAAAAAGTAAAAATAATAATGGAGGTATTAGATGAACTATATCCCAATCCACCAATTCCTTTGGATCATATCAATGAATTTACTTTTTTGATTGCCGTTTTGCTTTCGGCTCGCACAACGGATATAATGGTCAATCGGGTTACTCCCGAATTGTTTCGCTTGGCGAACAATCCCTATGATATGCAAAAATTATCAGTAGAACAAATACAACATATAATAAAAAAAGTAGGACTTGCTCCCCAAAAAGCCAAAGCCATCAAAAGATTGTCTGAAATTTTGGTTGAAAAATTTAACGGAAAAGTTCCTGATAATTTTAAAGATTTGGAATCATTGCCGGGAGTCGGACACAAGACGGCAAGTGTCATTATGAGTCAGGTTTTCGGTAAACCGGCTTTTCCGGTGGATACGCACATTCATCGCTTGATGAAACAATGGGGATTGAGCTCGGGAAAAAATGTGCAACAAACCGAAAAAGATGCCAAACGGCTTTTTCCAAAAGACAAATGGAACAAACTTCACCTGCAAATTATTTACTACGGACGCGAATATGCTCCGGCAAGAGGATACAAACCTGAAAAGGATATAATTATGAAAAAAATTAAAGAAAAAAATTTATAATTAAATATAAACTTAACAATTAAGTCTATTACAATTCAACTTAATTTATTCATTATCAATTGCTAAAATTTAATTCGTTATTATTCAATATTTTAACATTTTTGTTACACTTATTACAATCATAACTTTTTGATTTATAGTAATTTGAATAATTATCCAAATTGTTAATAAGTTTTTTAATAACTTTAAAATAAATTTGTAAAAATTTAACATACTTCTCTTACTTTTGTTTTCAAGATTTTATTCAAAAATTTTTTTTAACAATATACAAAAACAAAGTAAAGATTATGGGGCAAATTAATGTGATTAAGAGAGACGGGACTTCTTCGCCTTTGGATTTGAAGATGATTCATGATATGGTGGAATGGGCATGTAACGGTTATGAAAATGTTTCGGTTTCGGACATTGAAATTAACTCCAAAATTCAATTTTTTGACGGTATAACCACTTCCGAAATTCAAAAAATAATGATTAAATCGGCAGCCGATTTGATTTCGGAAGAAAATCCCGATTATCAATATGTTGCCGCTCGTTTGTTGTTGAGTGATTTGTATAAAAAAGTTTTTAAACAGGACAAACCCATACCTTTTGAATATTTTGTTCGTAATAATGTTTACCGCGGGGTTTATGATAAATCTATTTTAGAAGCTTATTCGCAACGCGAATTGGTCTATTTCGGAAAAAAACTCAAACACGAAAGAGATTATCTGTTTACCTATGCCGGACTTCGTCAAATGGTGGATAAATATCTTTTGCAAGACCGTAATACCGAAGAGCTTTATGAAACGCCACAAGAAGCTTTTATGCTGATTGCCATGTTTATGTTCAAAAATTATGAACCCAAAAAACGTAAAAAATACGTTTTGGATTTATATGAAGCGGTTTCCACATTCAAAATCAGCTTGCCCACTCCAATTATGTCAGGGGTTAGAACGCCCTTGCGTCAATTCAGCTCTTGTTGTTTGATAGATGTAGGTGATTCTTTGGAATCCATTTTGCAATCCAATACCGCAGTAGGATATTATATCGCCAGTCGTGCCGGTATCGGATTGAATTTCGGGCGTATCAGAGGATTGGGAGCTAATATTCGTAACGGAGAAGTGATTCATACCGGATTGGTTCCTTTCTTAAAAATGTTTGAAGCCACCACCAAAGCTTTTACGCAAAATGCCATACGTGGAGGTAGCTCTACTTCCACCCTTCCGTTTTTTCATTGGGAAGCCGAGACTTTTATTCAACTGAAAAACAACAAAGGAAACGACGAAAACCGTGTGAGAAGAATGGATTATTCCTTGGCGGTCAATCGGCTATTTCGTGAAAGAGTAAAAAAGAACGAGGATATTACACTTTTTTCCAGTGAAGAAGTCAAGGATTTGTATGATGCATTCTATGGCAGTGATTTTGAAAAATTCCGTATGCTATATGAAATGTATGAAGCTCACCCAAAGGTCAGAAAGAAACGTATCAATGCGCGTGAATTTTATTTGGAAGTCCTTCGTCAACGTTATGAAACCGGTAGGATTTATATCTTGAATGCCGACCACGTAAACCGACACAGCTCGTTCAAAGATAGTATTTATATGTCCAATCTTTGTCAAGAAATCACTTTGCCTACACAACCCATTGAAGATGTCAATAAAACAGATGGTGAAATCGCTATGTGTATTTTGAGCAATATCAACTTGGGAAAAATTGAAAATATTGAAGAACTTGACCATCTAACCGAATTGTTGGTGAGATTTTTGGACGAACTGATTGATTATCAAGATTATCCTGTGGTTGCCGCTGAAAAATCTACCAAAGCGCGTAGAAGTTTGGGAATCGGGGTGTCGGATGTTTTCCATTTTTTGGCTAAAAACGGTTTGACTTATGATTCACAAGAAGGAAGGGAAGTGATTCATCAATATATGGAACATTTTCAATATGGTCTTATTAAAGCTTCCAACAAATTAGCCAAGGAAAAAGGAGCTTGCGAACTTTTTGAACGCACCAAATATGCTGACGGCATACTTCCAATTGATACTTATGAAAAAAATGTGGATGAAATTGTTCCCAATCATTTGGAAATGGATTGGGAAAGTTTGCGAAAAGATGTGGTTAAATACGGCTTGCGAAATTCTGCTCTTAGTGCTATTCCGCCGGCGGCTTCCAGTAGCGTGGTATCCAATTCTACGCCCGGAATTGATCCGGTTCGTAAATATCTCATCGCAAAGATGAGTAAATACGGTGCCTTAAAACAATTGGTGCCGGGATTTGGAAAATATGAACAAAATTATACTTTGGCTTGGGATATTGACAATGAAGAGTATTTGAAGTTTGTTGCTATTTTCCAAAAATTTATAGACCAAAGCATCAGCACCAATCAATATTATGATATTTCAAAGTATAAAGATAACCGAGTGCCTGTAAAAGATTTGATACGCCACGACGGAATTGCCGCAAAATACGGTTTGAAAACTTTATATTATATGAATGTGAACGATAATTCGGGGAATGAATTGGCAAAAATGAAACATCAACCTGAAAGTGAACCTATTATTAATTTTACAAAATTGGAATTGGAATTGGATGATTTTGATTCTTGTGAAGGCGGAGGTTGTTCGGTTTGATTAATTGTTAAATTAAAATATTTAAAGACAAGGCAAGCCTTGTCTCAACTATTATGGCACGGCTTATCTCCATAGTCAAGAGTAAGTCTTGTTAGTAAAAAATATCGGAATGTTTTGGATTGAATAATGAACAAGTAATAATGAGCATACCTTCAAAGCGCTTGAATACCTTGAAGGGGAGTGTGAAGGAAAGGCGAAATTTTACGAAAACTTTGTGTGGTTTGCGATTAAAAAAATGGAAATATAAAAAAAAGATACAAAGCTACGTAGTAGCGAATCCGTTAGTAATCGGATGTTTATAGCCCCGCATGAAATGTAGGGAATTAATGATTGAAATATTAATGGGGTTGGCGGAATTTTTGCTTTTGGGCAAAAATTGTGACAACCCATTAGCACAAACGATTGATTTAATGAAATGTTGTGGCGGTGTGCCCGCGTGAGGGGGTGAAGCGGTAGCTCCCGCACCGCAAAACACTACAAAAACACAAGCAAAAGAGCGACCCGAGAAGCTCCTTTTGCTTGTCCGGTTTTTGTGTGTTTTTGCGGGCGGGACTATGATCCGTCAGCTGACGGACCGACCCGTGGACTTGGGCGGCCGGCAAAGGAAGGGACACGCCCATTGAATTTGAAAAAATAAAATAATAAGGTTTTTGGGTTCCTTGTGAAATTTTTAAAAAATATAAAAAATGAAAAAAAAACAAGATAATTGCACGTCGGATAAGTTTATTCCTTCTATTTATGATAATTGCAAAATTGATTTTACCGACCAAAAAATGTTTTTCGGTAAAGGGAGAAATTTGCAACGCTATGATGTTCAAAAATATCCTTTTTATGAGGATTTGTCTCAACGGATGCTTAGTTTTTTCTGGCGTCCGGAAGAGGTTTCATTGATAAAAGACGTTAATGATTTTGCGGAATTGTCCGAGCATGAGAAATTTATTTTTACGGAAAATCTTAAATATCAAATTTTGTTGGATAGCGTGCAAGGGCGTTCGCCGTTCCTTACTTTCGGGCAGGCCGTAACCATTCCGGAAGTGGAGGAAGCTATCATTATTTGGGATTTTTTTGAAACCATACATTCGATGTCTTATTCTTATATTATCAAAAATGTTTATCCGGATCCTACCAAGATTTTTGATGAAATTATGGAAAACGAAATGATTGCCGAAAGAGCAGGCGCCGTTACGGAACAATATAATGAGTTTTATCAAAATATTATCAAATATCAAGCGCAGGAAATGGGAATGAAAGGTGAGCGGGAAATTACACTTGACGAACTCAAAAAAAATCTGTATTTGGCTTTGGTTTCGGTCAATATTTTGGAAGGCGTAAGGTTTTATGTTTCGTTTGCTTGTGCTTTTGGCTTTGCCGAAAATAAGAAAATGGAAGGTAATGCAAAAATTATAAAATTCATCGCAAGGGATGAGAATGAACACCTTAAAATGACTCAACGTATCATTAGAGATTTGCGTACGAACAAGGACGAAGGTTTTTCGGAAATTATCCGTTCGTTGGATGATAAAGTTTATGAGCTTTATAAAGATGCTGCTGAACAAGAAATGCGTTGGGCGGAACATTTGTTTAAAGACGGTTCCATTATCGGATTGAATGATAAACTCTTGATTCAATATATGAAATGGCTAACCAATAACAGACTGAAAGCTATTGGACTAAACCCGATTTATGAAGATACTAAAAATCCTTTGAGCTGGATGAATCATTGGCTGCGAAATGATGCCGTGGAAGTCTTGCCGCAAGAAACGGAGATTACTTCTTATGTTGTGGGCGGTATTGATATGGAAGTGTCGGATGATGATTTTGATATTTAAGATGCGTTCGATTAAACTTAAATCAAATTTATTTTGGTTTTTCCTTCAAGGTCTCCAAGCAGTTTGAAGGTATTTATTCAATAATTTTTATTTTTTTACAAACAAGACTTAGTCTTGACTGTTGCGACAAGGCATGCCTTGTCTTTACTTGCGATGCTACTCTGCAAACCTTGAAGGTGTTCAAAAAACCTTAAAGGAGTAACTTGGCACATCAAAATAATACGGTAAATATAAAACTTTGGTTTTGGGTGAAATTTTTAACTTACGTTATTTTAAGTATCGGATATTATAATTTTTAAGCCTTATTCCGTAAAATTTTCCACATATCTTTGTAGCTCAATTTTTTTCCATACATCAAAATACCGCCACGATATATTTTGGCACTGATCCACACGATTAGCAAAATAGTCAAAATTAGCAATAATAGAGATAATAAAAGCTGCCACAGCGGTGGACTGAACGGCAAACGTGCCGGCATTACAATGGGAGAAGTCAAAGGAAAGATTGAGCCGGCAACTGCCAAGGCACTATTGGGATTGTTGACGGAATTCATCATAATAATCATACCTGCAATTACAGGTATAGTAATTACGGTTGTAAGTCCTTGAACATCGGTCATATCGTCGCCAACGGCAGCACCCAAAGCGGCAAACAGCGAAGCGTATAGAAAATATCCGCCGATAAAAAACAAGATAAAAAACGGAATAATCAATCCCCAATTTTGTCCAAAAAACGCATCGATGACTTGGGTGAGGTCGTGCCCGTCGATTTTAGGCATTTCCATTCCGGGTTGTGATAATTTGTTTTGATAAAACGAGCCTGAAATTCCCAAAAGGACAGGAACAAGTATCATCCATATCAATAGTTGTGTCAAGCCCACTGCTCCAACACCGATAATTTTTCCCAACATCAACTGAAAAGGTTTTACCGAAGAAATAATGACTTCCACAATACGATTGATTTTTTCTTCCATCACACTTCGCATAACTTGTGTGCCGAAAATAAATATTACCATATACAACAGAAATCCCATACCAAAAGCCATAGCCGTGGCAATTCCCAAGGATAATTTTTCTTTTTTATCGTCATTTTCCGAAATGTTTCCGTTTATCAAATTGACTTTGACATCCAATTCATCCCAAATTTTGGGGTCTATATTCAAATTTTGTTTTTTATACTCTTTTAAGGATTTGGCTATTTTTTTCTGCAAATTTTCAATAAAGATGATTCCCATTTTTTTGTCGGAATAATATTGACCGGCAAAATCCTTATTTCCATTGTATTTCGGAATAAAAACCAAAACATCATATCCTTGTTTTTTATAATCCTTTTTCAAGGAAGCCAAGTCTTGGTCCGAAAATGAGAATTCCTTATCCAAATGGTTTTTTTCTACATACTGTTTAAAAATTCCCGAATTGTCTTTGATAAGAACTTTTTGTGTGGATTTTTCAGCCATATAAGCGGTTAGAAACCCCATTCCAAAACTAAAAAAAGCAAAAGCCAAAGGAACAAGAATCGTTACTAACAAAAACGTTTTTTTTCTGACACGTATAAGATATTCTCTTTTAATGATTGCCCATAATTTATCCATAGTAAAAAATTTTTTATGAAACCAATTTTATAAATATATCGTTCAAAGAAGGC
>JALSPZ010000311.1 GCA_026985675.1 Flavobacteriales bacterium | reverse complement strand
TTATAAAATTTTATTGAAAGCCCAAACCGATTTGGGAATTATACATGCTTTTGAAACACTCTTGCAATTGCTTGAAAACACATCTGAATATTACTATTTTCATAATATCAAAATAAAAGATTATCCGCGTTTTGCTTGGCGCGGACTATTAATTGACGTCTCACGACATTTTGAACCGGTCAATGTTATCAAAAGAAACTTGGATGCTATGCGGGTAGCCAAACTCAATATTTTTCATTGGCATTTATCCGACGATCAAGGTTTTAGAATAGAAATAAAAAAATATCCGCAACTGACTGCCAAAGCTTCCGATGGTCTTTATTATACACAGGAACAAATCAAAGATATAATAAAATATGCCGCTGACAGAGGAATAATGGTATTGCCTGAAATCGATGTTCCCGGACATGCAACTGCAATACTTACGGCTTTTCCTGAAATCGGGAGCGTTAAAGATACCTCTTATACACTCCAAAGAAATGCCGGTATTTTTGACCCGACCCTCGACCCTACCAATCCCAAGACCTACGAAATATTAGATGGTATTTTTGAAGAATTAGCCCAACTTTTTCCTTTTGATTATTTACATATCGGAGGAGATGAAAATCGTGGAAGAGACTGGGATAGAAATCCTGAAATACAAAAATTTATGAAAAAAAACGGTTTGAAATCCAATCATGAACTTCAGACTTATTTTAACTTGAAACTAGTAAAAATTCTTAAAAAACACGGAAAAAAAATGATGGGGTGGGAAGAAATTGCATCGGATAAGTTACCCAAAGATGCAATTATTCATTCTTGGATGGGAAAACCCGGACAATCCTTGGCAAAAGCTGTAAAACAAGGCTATCAAGCGGTTTTATCCAATGGTTTTTATATAGATTTACTCTTGCCGGCTTCCCAACATTATCAAACCCGTTTTGTAACCGATAAATATCCATTAACAAAAGAGGAAAAAAAGAAAATTTTAGGTGGCGAAGCTACTATGTGGGGAGAATTGGTTACACCTCTGACAATTGATTCCAGAATTTGGCCCCGGACACTTGCCATTGGCGAAAGATTTTGGTCTTCAAAAAATATTAGAAACATCAAAGATATGTATAGACGAATGTTTTTACAATCTTATCATTTGGAAGAATTAGGAATTACTCATATTCGAAATATTGATGTTATATTGCGAAATATCAGTGAAAATCAAAATATAGAATACCTTAAAAAACTTACAAGGATATACGAACCGGTAAAATACTATACCCGAAACAAAGGCGGAACCGAATATCAAAGCTATTCTCCATTTACTTTATTTGCAGATGCTTGTTCTGCCGATGCAAAAGACGCTTTGGAATTTAATTTTCTGGTAGATGAATATTTATCAACAAAAAATAAAGAAATTTTGGATAAAATAATGAATAATTATTTAAAAGTATGGAAAGATTATTATACTAATTTTATGAATTTAGGTTTAAAACCCAACCCCAAACTTAAAAAAATATTTTTATTATCCGAAAACTTATCCAATGCCAGTAATCTTTTACTTCAATTATTAATGAATCATAAACCTGATAAAACTATAATTGAAAAATTAGCAAAAGAAATAAAAATAATGGATACACTGGCTATAGAAACCGACGTGGAACCCGCTGTAAAAAAATCGTTTATAAAATTATTAAAT
>JALSPZ010000310.1 GCA_026985675.1 Flavobacteriales bacterium | reverse complement strand
TACTTCTTGACAGAGCACAACTTATGGGATTAACAGCTCCCGAAATGACTGTGTTAATTGGAGGAATGCGAGTTTTAGGCACCAACTATGGCAACACCAAACATGGAGTGTTTACAGAAAATGAGGGAGCTTTAACCAACGATTTTTTTGTTAATCTAACCGACATGAAATACAAATGGGAACCTGTTGAAGCTAATCTTTATAATATTATAGATAGAAAAACGGGAGAAGCAAAATGGACTGCAACCAGAGTTGATTTGGTCTTCGGTTCAAATTCCATTTTACGTGCATATTCCGAGTTTTATGCCCAAGATGATAATAAAGAAAAATTTGTAAGAGATTTTGTTAAGGCTTGGGTAAAAGTGATGAATTCAGATAGGTTTGATGTTAAATAAGTAAATACTTAAATAATGATTCATTAATAACCTTTTATTTTTAAAGCAAGCTTATCAATTAAGCTTGCTTTTTTTTTGTTTCAATATATGTTCTTGTTTTTCAATACTTTCTTGATGGATGGCGAGAAATATTTTTTCTACAAATTTTTTACTTAAACCCAGCTTATTTCCCTTATACAAGGCTTTATCCATAATTTCTTTCCAGCGATTTCGTTGCAATACCGCTACATTTTTTTGTTTTTTTAATTTTCCGATATTTTCCGCCAATTTCATACGTTCGGATAATAGTTCCAATAATTCATCATCCAATTGATTGATTTGTTCACGGTAAAAATTTATTTTATCAATAGCTTTCGGATCTTGAAATCTTTGTTTTCTTAAACACAATTTATCAATAATGTCTTTAAGTTTTCCCGGTTTGATTTGTTGTCGGGCATCACTCCAAGCTTCGTCGGGATTGATATGTGTTTCTATCATAAATCCTTGATATTTAAGGTCTAATGCTTGTTGAGCAATATCGTAGATGCAATCTCTTCTCCCGCAAATATGTGAAGGGTCTATAATCAAAGGAATATTCGGATATTTATCTTTAAATTGTAGGGCAATTTGCCATTGCGGTTCATTTCGATAATTTCCGGGACGAAAACTTGAAAATCCACGGTGTATCACTCCCAAATTTTTGATACCCGACCGGAAAAATCTTTCAACTGCACCAATCCATAAAGATAAATCGGGGTTTACGGGATTTTTTATCAATACAATTTTATCGGTATTCTTTATAGTATCTGCAATTTCTTGAACGGCAAAAGGATTTACGGAAGTTCGTGCGCCTATCCAAAGAATATCCATATCGTATTCCAAAGCCAGACGGGCGTGTGCGGCATTGGCTATTTCTATGGCTATTTTTAAACCGGTTTGTTCTTTTACTTTTTTAAGCCAAGGCAGAGCTTTTTTTCCGTGTCCTTCAAAATTTCCCGGACGTGTTCGAGGTTTCCAAACGCCAGCTCTATATACTTGTATTCGTTTGTCTCCTGCTAATCCTTTTGCAGTGGCTAATACTTGTTCTTCGCTTTCGGCACTACAAGGTCCGGCAATCATTAAAGGGTATGTTCCGGCAATTTTTTCCAGCCAATTTCCTAAATTCTTTTGTGTATTCATCTTTATCCGATTTTATCAATTATATTTTTTATATGATTGGTTCGGGTTAATAATTCCTTTATATTTCGGGACTTGTTATTTTGTAACAACTTTTTAAAATTTTCCAAATTTTTTATATATT
>JALSPZ010000309.1 GCA_026985675.1 Flavobacteriales bacterium | reverse complement strand
TGCGGCGTGGTCGGTATGAATGATAACGGCAACACCATATAATTCGGCTAAATCGTGTATGTGTTTTGCTCCGGCAACTGCACCCGCTATTGAGGCTTGCTGATTTTCATTTGACAATCCTTTTCCTGCATTAAAATAGGCTCCGCCATTAGAAAATTGTATAATAATGGGGGCGTTCATATCACGTGCGGTTTCCATTGCCGCATTGATTGTATCTGATCCTGTAACGTTAACAGCAGGAATTGCAAATCCCTTTTGTTGAGCATAATCAAAAAGCGCTTGTAACTGTTTTCCGTAAACTATTCCGGGTTTAATTTTCATATTTTTTATTTTTTTGTCGTGTAAAATTAAGAAAAAAATCATTAATCAAACTGATAAAACCGTTTTTAACATTTATCTGTAGCTATTTCGTTTGATAAAAAAGATAAAATTATTTTAAAATTTGAATTTCAAAAACCTTATCCCACATCTTGCCCGTAACAAACAAATGTCCTGATTTTTTATCATAAGCAATCCCGTTTAATACATCTAAATTTTTATGTTGAGTAACTTTTTTATGCAGTTCGGACAAGTTTATTATTCCTTCAACCGCACCTGTTTTCGGATTGATAATTGCCAGCGCATTTTTTTGCCAAACGTTGGTGTAAATTTTCCCTTCAACCCATTCCAATTCATTAATTCTCTGTATTTTATGGCTGTTGGTATAGACGTCGATATAATCTTTTTCTGCTAGCGTTTTGGGGTCTAATGTCCATATTTTTTCGGTTCCATCTGACTTGTAAATATTTTTTCCATCGTTACATAATCCCCAACCTTCTTTGCTTTTGTCGTATTTAAAATCTTTGATAAAATTGAAATTGGTATCGTAAACAAATCCTACTCCTTTTTGCCAAGTCAGTTGATATACTTTGCCATTTAAAACTGTAATTCCTTCGCCAAAATATTCTTTATCCAAATCAATTTTCTTGTAAATTTTTCCTGTTTTTACGTTTTCTTTACGCAAACTTGATTTACCGTGCAAACCTGTTCCTTCATACAAAGTATCTTTATAAAATTCAAAGCCTTGTGTAAAAGCATCAATATCGTGTGGATAGGTATTTATCAACTTGAATTTTAATATTTTAGGTGTTACACCGGCATATAAAACAAGATTATTTTGTAATTGTTTTAAACTTTTTCCATCTTTTTCAAAATCAAAAGTCAGTTGATGATTGCCCAATTTATATTTTTCATCAAGCACAAATGAAAATTGGTTTGAATAAGGAATTGTTTTAAAATCCTGACCGTCAATTTTGATATTTATTTTATCAATTTCAGAATTATTTTTATTGTTTACCGTAAAATTTATCGTTTTATTTTGGTTTGCCTTAGTACTTGTAACACGGATTATCACTTCCTTTTGACAAGAGGTTAGGCCAATAATAATAAGTATAAAATAAATGATTTGTTTTTTCATATTGATGAATTTTTGCAGTACAAATATAATCTAAAAAAAATCAAAAACTAAAATTTAAAAAAGTTCTTCAATATTTTGAATATCAAACGAATTTCAAAAAAATAACAACCCTACAACCCCAAAATTCTTTCCATCACAATAGCAGTCGCAATACCGGCATTTAAACTTTCCGCCGATGCTTTTGCGTGTTTTGGGATAGTTATTTTATTTGTGATAAATTGCATCAATT
>JALSPZ010000308.1 GCA_026985675.1 Flavobacteriales bacterium | reverse complement strand
GGTTCAACACTATAAATACTAATATTTTCAGTATTTCCACACAATTCGCATTGATGATTGCTTCTTTCAAATATTTTTTTACTCATATTCTTTTTTTATTTTATTCAGTATAACTTGTGCTAATTTTTTTTTACTTTCTACTGTCCAGCCGGCAACATGGGGAGTTAAAATAACATTTTCCATTTTAATTAGTTCTTTGAATTCGGGAGGCAAATTGTTATTTTCAAACATATTTTCAAAACTTGATTTTTCATACTCCAATACATCCAATCCGGCGCCTAATATTTTTCCCGATTGAAGTGCATCAACTAAATCTTTTGTATGGACTACGGTTCCACGGGCAGTATTAATCAACCAAAAATTCTTATGGAATTTATTTATAAAATCTTTGTTTATCATTTGAAAAGTTTCGGGTGTATGTGGAACATGCAAACTGAGAATGTCAGTTTTTTTGAACAAATCTTCCAATTCCGTTTGTTTTGCATTTTCATCGCCGACATTATTTTTAATATCATAAGCCAATATTTCTACATCAAAGCCTTTTAATTTTTTGGCAAAAGCTTTTCCCATATTTCCATAACCGATGATACTTACTGTTTTACCGTCCAATTCAATTCCCCGATTTTCTTCTCGTTTCCAAATTCCTTGTCGGATTTCCTTGTCGGATTTATTGATTTTATTGAACAAATTGAGTATCAATCCCAAAGTGTGTTCGCCTACGGCATTACGGTTTCCTTCGGGCGCATTGAAAAGTTTTATATTTTGTTTTTTGGCAAAATCCGTATCAATATTTTCCAAACCGGCTCCCACACGCCCAATGAATTTCAAATTTTTTGCTTGGCTTAGAAAGTTTTTATCCAACGGAATTCTACTTCTTATGATTAATCCGTCATAACCGGCAATTTTTTTTTCTATTTCTTCTTTTGAGGAATGATAATCCTCGTCCACTTCCCAATTAAGTGATAATAAACCGTTTTTTAAAATTTCATGATTGGTATCGAGTAATAGAACTTTCATAAAGCAAATGATCTTTTATGAATTCAATTCTTTCCAAAGCATATCTTTTAATTGGTCCAAATTTTGACCGGTAAAGGAAGATATAAAAATATGTGGAATATCCTTTGGCAATTCATTTTCAATTTCTTGTGTCAATTCTTTATCCAATAAATCCGATTTGGAAATGGCTAAAATTCGTTTTTTATCTAAAAGTTCGGGATTATATTTTTTGAGTTCATTTAGCAAAGTTTCGTATTCTTTCTTAATATCATCGGCATCAGCGGGTATCAAAAACAATAAAACCGAGTTTCTTTCAATATGTCTGAGAAAGTAATGGCCCAAGCCTTTTCCTTCAGCAGCCCCTTCGATTATACCTGGAATATCGGCCATCACAAAAGAACGCCCGTCTCTATAAGAAACTATCCCCAAGTTGGGTTTTAGTGTGGTAAAAGGATAATCTGCTATTTTAGGCTTGGCTGCTGTAAGTTTGGATAGTAAAGTTGATTTTCCGGCATTGGGAAAACCTACTAATCCCACATCTGCCAATACTTTTAATTCAAGTGTTATGTTTTTTTCTTCTCCCGGAAGACCGGATTGTGCATAACGTGGCGTTTGATTGGTAGCAGACTTAAAATGCCAATTTCCTTTTCCACCTTTACCACCTTTGACTACGATAATTTCTTGTCCGTCTTCCGTTATTTCACCGATTTTTTCATTGGTATCGGTGTCTTTGATTACTGTCCCCAAAGGCACGTCTATATAAATATCTTGTCCGTTTTTTCCCGTAGAACGATTTCGGCTGCCATCACCGCCTTTTTCAGCTTTAAAATGTTGTTTAAATTTCAAATGATATAATGTCCAATAGTCTTTATTGCCACGTATAATAACATGTCCGCCTCGACCACCGTCACCACCATCGGGACCGCCTTTCGGGACATATTTTTCTCTTCTCAAATGGGCAGAGCCTTTTCCTCCATGTCCGGATCTAACATAGATTTTTATATAATCGACAAAATTACCTTCGGTCATTTTTGGTTTATTCTCTAAGCTTTAAATTTTTTATAATGTCATATAAACGCTTGTGAATTTCGTCAATTTCTCCTACACCGTTTATTTGATACAGTTTTCCTTGTTTCTCATAATATTCTTTTACAGGAGCTGTTTTGGTATGATATTGTTTTAAACGTTTTTTGATAGTTTCTTCATTATCATCGGACCGCCCACTGGTTTTACCTCTATTTAATAAACGTTCCACTAATATTTCTTCCGGAACTTCCAAGGATAATAAAGCATCAATAATATAACCTTTTTCTCCCATAATTTTATCCAGTGCTTCTGCTTGTGCAACTGTTCTGGGGAAGCCGTCAAAAATAAAACCGTGAGAATCCGGATCGCCAATACTTTCTTTAATCATTCCGATGGTAATTTCATCCGGGACCAATTCTCCATTATCAATATATTGTTGGGCTTTGACCCCTAGTTCGGTTTTATTTTTTATATGATGTCTAAACATATCACCGGTAGCAATATATTTTAAACCAAGTTTATCTTTTAAAATTTTTGCTTGTGTTCCTTTCCCTGCCCCGGGAGGGCCAAATAGAACAATATCGGCCATTCTTTGTTTTTTCACGTCTTTTAATTTATATATTTCAGGTAAATTTCTTCCTAGTTCATTATAATCCAACCCATAGCCCACAATAAATTCGTTAGGAATTTCCATCCCGATAAAGTCTATCGGAATATTTTTTTTATAAGCTTCGGGTTTATAAAAAAGTGTGGCTATTTTTAAAGATTTGGGTTTTTTTTTGGAGAGTTCTTCAAAAATTTTTTCCAAAGTATTACCGGTATCAACAATATCTTCTAAAACTACAACATCTTTTCCTTCAATATCCTGTTGATTAATATCAACCAAAATTTTTACTTCGCCGGTTGATTGTGTCCCTTCATAAGATTTTAAACGGTAAAATTCAAAAACGGCATTTTTTTTATATACTTTAGCCAAATCGGAAGCAAACATGAAAGCTCCTTTAAGAATGGATACGAAAACAAGTGTTTTGTTATCGGCATAGGATTCCAATTCCTGAGTTATTTTTTTTATAGCCAAAGAAATTTGCCTTTTGTTGATATAAGGTGTAAAAATTTTATCGTGTAATTTTATTTCTTTCATTTTTACTTGGAAAATGCAAAAATATGCTTTTATTTACAAAGTAGCAAAAGAAAGTTTGATAATTATTTTAAATCATATTTAATAATATTGATAAGCTCGTCATAAGTTTTGAAAGGGATAAATTTTCCGTTTTTCAGATAAGAGATTTTTCCAGTTTCTTCCGAAACAACTAATCCTAATGCATCCGTATTTTTTGTTATACTTACGGCTGCTCTGTGCCGTAATCCGTAGGTTTCAGGTAATTGAATATCACCTGAAATGGGTAAAACGGTTCGGGTAGCGATAATTCGATCTTTATCGATAATTACAGCGCCGTCATGCAAAGGAGAGTTTTTAAAAAAGATACTTTCCAAAATAGGGGTATTTACTTTTATATCCATGGGGTCTCCTGTTGATTTTAAAAAATCCAGATTTGAATTCCTTTGAATTATAATCAGTGCTCCCGTTTTGGTTTTGGAAAATTTTTTCAATGCTTCTATAATTTCTTCAACGGGCACAGATGAATTGGTGTTTTGTTTAAAGCCTAATTTTGATATAAAATTTCCCGATGGACTAAATTTTGTAGAACCTATCATTAGTAAAAAACGCCGAATTTCCTGTTGGAAAACAATTATTAAAGCCAAGACACCTAGACTTAAAAATTTGCCTAATAGTTCGGAAAGCATTTTCATATGCAAATGACGAGTGAGCAGCCATATCAAATATAAAATGGCAATACCGATAAAAATATTTATAGCAACAGTTCCTTTAATCAGTTTATAAAAATAGTAGAGTAGGAGTGCTACTAAAAAAATATCAACTATATCGACAATTCTTATATGTAAGAAGTCTAACATGCTAGTGAAATATTATTCAAAGATAAAAATTTTCCTGTCTAATGACGACGATTTTAGATTTTTAAAAAATGTATAATAATTTAAAAATCGATTATAATCGATGTCTTCATTAAAATTTAGGTATATTTTTTTTTCTTTATTTGAATTTATGTTTTGAAAATAATTGATAAATTTCTTTTTAAATTGTTTTTTATCAATAGGTTCTTTAAATTTTAAACTATCATTTATGATAATTTTATCGGGATAAATCAAAATATGAGTTTTGTTAAACAAACTGTCTTGTTTGTAATATTTTTTATAATAGGAACGGGATGTAAAAATAGACGGCATAATTTGTATGCTGTCAAATCTTATAAAAGAAATTTTATTGGCTATTGTATCCAAATAGGTCAAATATGCTTTTTCTTTTCCGGTTTTGTGTATGGATTTTTTATGTCGTGCTTTTAAAACTTTATTAATTGCGGGAATTAATTTTTTCATTTTAAGTCTTCTGTCAATAGCTACCAACCAATCCGTTGTAGATATAGTTTGTCCTAATTTTACATCGGGAATAGTGTCTCCGTTTTTAATTTTCATTAAGATATAAACATGTGAATTATTCCAAATTTCATGAATACCGGGATTGTCATTGACCGGAACTTTAATATCTTTCTTTTGACAAGAAATAAAAAAGATGCTTAAAAATAGGGGGAATAAAAATTTCATTTTATCTTTGCAATAATTTTTTTTCAAATATACGAACAATAAATCAAAAATAATGGATGAATTAAGAATAATAAGTGTATCGGGAAAACCCGGCTTGTACAAACTACTCAGCAGCACAAAAGCAGGAGTTATTGTAGAATCTTTAACCGATAAAAAACGCATTATGGCTCCTTTTACTTCAATTTCGGCGTTGGATGAAATTGCCATTTATACATACGAAGAAGAAGTTCCTTTATGGAAAGTTTTTGATAAAATTGCCGAAAAAGAAAATTATCAAACTACAATTTCTCATAAATCATCAAAAGATGAATTGTTTAAGTTTTTTAGAGAAGTTTTGCCCGATTTTGATGAAGAGCAGGTTTACCCTTCACATATCAAAAAAATAGTTCAGTGGTATAATATTTTAGTTGATACTGGCTATTTAAAAGATTTTTTGAAAAATAAAATAGAAAGTGAAGAAAAAAGCGAAGATAATTCCGAAGCTTAATTTTTTACTGAGATTATTAAAAAGCAGAGATTTCTGTTTTTTCGTCGTTATATTGATTTGTAAAATGTTAAATACTTCATTAAAAATTAATTTTAATATAAGTTATAAAAAATAAAAGTCCAAGTAAAACTTGGACTTTTATTTTTTAAATATTCAAGGTTTATTTACCTTCTTCCATATCTTTTTTCAATTGAGCCAATGCGTCCAAATCTCCCAATGTGGTTTTTTCCGCACTTTCCATTTTGGCTTTGTTTTGTTTCACTATTTTTTCTTCTTCTTCTTTATAAGTAGCGGTATGGGAAACTACTATTTTTTGGGCATCTTTATTGAATTCAATAACTTTGAATTGAGCTTTTTCTCCTTTTTTAAGTTTGGTTCCGTCTTCTTTAATTAAAAGACGTCCGGGAGCAAAGGCTTCAACTTCACCATCCAATAAAATAGTAGCACCTTTTCCGGCAGCTTCTTTTACTTCTCCTTCAAAAACGCTTCCGACAGTATATTTTTCTTCATATTTATCCCAAACATTTTCTTGCAATTGTTTTAATCCCAAGCTCAATTTTCTACCGTCTTTATCTACATCTAAAACAATTACTTCCACTTCGTCGCCAATATTCAAAACTTCGGAAGGATGCTTGATTTTTTTGTTCCAAGTTAAATCCGAAATATAAATCAAACCGTCAACACCTTCTTCCAATTCGACAAAGGCACCGAAATTGGTAAAGTTTCTAACAATACCTTTGTGCTTGGAACCTACAGGATATTTTTTATCGATATCAGCCCAAGGATCAGGAGTCAATTGTTTCATACCCAAAGACATTTTTCTTTCGTCTCTGTCCAAAGATAAAATAACCGCTTCCACTTCATCTCCTTCTTTAACAAAATCCTGAGCGGAACGTAAATGTGTGCTCCAAGACATTTCCGATACATGGATAAGTCCTTCTACACCAGGTTCAATTTCAACAAATGCACCGTAATCGGCAATAACGGAAACTTTTCCTTTGACTTTGTCTCCTTCTTTTAAGTTTTCATCCAATTTATCCCAAGGATGAGGCTCCAATTGTTTAAGTCCCAATTGAATACGAGATTTTTTCTCGTCAAAATCTAGGATTACAACTTTCAATTTATCGTCAAGATTAACCACTTCACTTGGGTGATTAATACGTTTCCAAGCCAAATCAGTAATGTGTATCAATCCGTCGATACCGCCTAAATCTACAAATACTCCGTAAGAAGTGATGTTTTTGACTGTTCCTTCCAAGACTTGACCTTTTTCCAATTGAGAAATAATTTCTCTTTTTTGTTCTTCAAGGTCGGCTTCGATAAGAGCTTTATGTGAAACTACAACATTTTTGAATTCAGGATTAATTTTTACAATTTTGAATTCCATTGTTTTTCCAACAAATTGATCATAATCGCGAATGGGTTTTACATCGATTTGAGAACCGGGCAAGAATGCTTCTATTCCAAAAACATCTACAATCATACCACCTTTGGTTCTGGCTTTGATATAACCTTTTACGATTTCGTCTTTTTCCAAAGCTTCGTTTACTCTTTCCCAAGCTTTTAATTGACGAGCTCTTTTGTGAGAAAGAACCAATTGGCCATTTTTATCTTCTTTCTTAACGACCATTACTTCCACTTTGTCGCCTACTTTTAAGTCGGGATTGTAACGGAATTCATTACGAGGAATTACACCTTCCGATTTTGAGTTAATGTCAATAATGACATCACGGTCGGTAATGTTGGTAACAGTTCCTTCAATTACTTCATTTTCATCGAGAACTTGAAGTTTTTCTTCAACCATTTTTTCAAATTCAACCAATTTGTCATCTTTGATAGGCTCGATACCTTGTTCATAAGCTTCCCAGTTGAATTCTTCCAGAAATTTTTCCGGATTTTTTTGTTCTGTTTCCTTTGCAACTTTTTCTGTTGTTGCTTCTTGCGCTTCTTGTTTTACTTCTTCTTGAAGCTCTTCTTGTTTTTTGTTTTCTTCAGACATGCTGATTAAAAATTTGTATTTCATTTTAACCGGAGTTTTTATGCCTATTAAAATGAAAGTTGTTAAACTTTTATTTCTTCATAACTTGTTACCTAACTCCGTCGGCAGATAACGGCTGCAAAGATAATAAAAAAATATATGTTTGGATTTCATTTTTATAAAAAAATTAAATTTAATGCATTGAATTTTAAAACTTTGTTTCATTTAATCATTTGAGACGAAAAAAATTGTTTAAAAATACTTGACATAGTTGTATTATTTGTTGTATATTTGCACCACAAACATCGCGGGATAGAGCAGTAGGTAGCTCGTCGGGCTCATAACCCGAAGGTCGCAGGTTCGAGTCCTGCTCCCGCTACAAAGTAAAAGCTCTATTTTGAAAAAGTAGAGCTTTTTTTAGATTAAAAGAAAAATAGAGTTTAGAGAGTTTGGCTTATGATTT